>QGVH01000042.1 GCA_003242735.1 bacterium
GCGCGTCGTCACACAGCGAGTTTGCCTCACGGTCCACAGCCGATCCGCAGGGGCTCTCTCCGGACCCACTCCCATGGCGCACGACATCGTGGCGCGACGTTCGTCGCGCGGCTCCTGCATCGCCCTCGCCGCGATCGCGGCGGCACTCTCCGCTGTTCCGCTGCGCGCTCAGGCGCCGTGTCTCGAAGCAAGCCGCCGTTTCGCGCGGCCTCCCAGCCGCGTCCTTGAGGCTGGCCCCGAGTTGGCGCACGACGCGTTCCTCCTTCCGGTGGACAGCGACGAGTTCTTCGACGAACTGTCGATGGAGCAACACGGCACCACGTGGCACAGCCCGCTGGCGCACCTCGAACCGTCCCCGGAGTACGTCGACGAGCTGGTGCGCGCGCTCGCAGACCCGGCAAGGCGACACGCCGCCGCCTGCGACGCCGGCATCCTCGCCCAGATGCCGATCGAGCCCAATCTCGCACTTCGGCTCGCGGAGGCGATCGCCGCCGCGCGGGACGGGACGCCGGGCGCTGCGCTGGACTTCGCCTTCGCGGCCGTACAGCTCGCCCTCGGCAAGCACGTCGCCGTACTCGGCGACCGCCGCGTTGCGCTCAGCACCGACCCCCTGGTCCGCTATCAGTACACCAAGGCGCGGTTCGCCGCCGGCGATGCGGCGCCGGCTACGGAAGCGCTGCGCGCGCTCCTCTTCGGTGGCGACCTCCGCGTCCGCCTGAACCTGTTGTGGGACGTCTTCCCGATCCTTTCGTACCGAGATCTCGAGTGGGCGAAGCAGGGCCCGCTCGCGGCCGAGGCGTTCTGGCGCTGGCTCGAGGGCCGCGCGGGGCTCTCCGGCTTCTCGCTCGACGACTGGCTCGCAGAGTTCTACAGCCGGTTGGAGCACGCCAACGTCAATTGCTGGGGCTACCGGCCACGCAAACGCGATGCACCACGGTGGCGGCCCCTGGACCGCGATCCGCGCCGCGAGGTCTATCTGCGATACGGCAAGCCGATCCAGACCATCGTCACGCCGGTCTTCGGTGACAGGAACCTGGCGTACGAGACCTGGCGCTACATGCCGCTCGATGCCGAGGGCGGTCCGCTGCTCATCCATTTCATGCGCGGCATGCGTTGGTACCGCCTCACCTACATCACAAGCTGCAGGCATGCGGAGAGACTGGCGACGCTCTCCAAGCGCATCGGCGCCCAATTCAGGCGGTGCATGAGGCCCAAGCAGTTCTCGGAGACGCGGTTGATCGATTACGCCGACCGCCATGAAGTCGGTGAGCTCTACGATGCGGCGTTCAGCGAGTACCGTCACCGCGCCGTCCAGCGCGAATGGCCGTTCACCTACGCCGTGTACGCCTTCGCCGCCGACCCCGCACGGCCTGCCCGCGGCACCCTCGTCACCGCGTTCCTCCAGGTCCCGGCGAACGAGCACGCGAGCGGACAGGGCCGCGTCCATTTCGCCGTGGTGGACACGCTCGCCACGCGCGCCTGGGCCTCCGGCGGCACCATCGCCGTCGGCGAGGCCCGCGCGATCGAGACCGTCCTCCACGTGCCGCTCGACTCCGGCTCCACGCCCCAGGTCTATCGCATCTCGGTCCGCGACGAGCGCGATCCGGCCACCGCCATGGCGTACGGCGGCCCGCTCAGCGCTCCCACGTTCCCCGACGGCGTGCTCGCCATCTCGGACGTCGTACCCCTCCACCCGGACGGCGCCTCGCCCTGGCGGCGTGGCGACCACGTGCTGCGGCCGATGTTCGGCGGCGCGCGCGAGCGCGCCATGGACATCTACTACGAGCTCTACCACGTCTCGCCGGGCGAGCAGCTCGAGACCACCATCCGCATCGAGCGCGAAGGCGGCCTGCTGCGCCGGGCGCGCCGCTACGAGGTCCGCTTCGACGACGTCGTCCCGGACAGCGTCTCCGTGCCGACCCTCGCGCAGCGCCGCACGCGCGTGTGGCCGCCCGCACGGCCCCACGCCGCCTGCGGGGCCGGGGCGACACTCCCATTCAGCGTCACCGGGACCCGCGGCCGGGCCCTCGGCTCGCTACGCGGCGGTCACGGCGTCGTGCGCGACACTCGCCGCGGAGGCAGACAACGATGAAGCACAAGACAACGTTCTTCCGGCTCGCCCTCGCCGGGCTCCTGCTCACCGCCACGATGTCTGCGCCCGCGCGCGCGCAGCAGCCGGACCTGGACGGCGCGTGGCTCGGGACGCTCGAGGCGGGCGCGATCAAGTTGCGCCTCGTCTTCCGTTTCACCCGCCAGGTGGACGGCACGTACGGCGCGGCGTTGGACAGCCCGGACCAGGGTGCGCGCGGGATCCCGGCGAGCTCGGTGGAGGTGAAGGGCGACAGCGTACGCGTCACGCTGGCCTCGCTGAACGCCGTCTACCGCGGAGCGCTGCAACCCGGCGCCGCGCGCATCGCGGGCACGTTCACGCAGCACGGCATGAGCTTCCCGCTGGAGCTGGCCCGGACCGACGAGGTGCCCGACCCGGGGCGGCCGCGGCCGCAGGATCCGAAGGAGCCGCTGCCGTACCACTCGGAGGACGTCGTCTACGAGAACCCCGCGGCGCCGGGCGTGCGGCTGGCCGGCACGTTCACGCGCCCGCGGGAGCCGGGGCGCTACCCCGCCGCGCTCCTGATCACGGGATCGGGCCCGCAGAACCGCAACGAAGAGATCATGGGCCACCGGCCGTTCCTCGTCCTGGCGGACCACCTGACCCGGCGAGGCATCGCGGTGCTGCGGGTGGACGACCGGGGCGTGGGCGAGAGCACCGGCGACTTCAGCACCGCGACGAGCGCGGACTTCGCCAGCGACGTGCGGGCCGGCGTCGCGTACCTGAAGTCGCGCGATGACGTGGACCCCGCGGCCATCGGACTGATCGGCCATTCCGAGGGCGGACTCATCGCGCCGATGGTCGCCGCGGAGTCGGACGACGTCGCGTGGATCGTGCTCATGGCGGGCCCCGGCCTGCCGGGCGACTCGATCCTCATCCTCCAGGCCGAGCTGATCGCGCGGGCCAGCGGCGCACCGGACACGGCGATCCGGTGGAACCAGGAGCTGCAGCGCACGCTGTTCCGGATCCTGCGCGAGGAGCCGTCCGACAGCGCGGCCCGGGAACGCGTACGCGCGGCGCTCCGCGCGTTCCACGAGCGGACCCGCGCGGCACTCGGCCAGCGGCCCGCGGAGGGCACGGAGGCCGAGGCGCGGGAGGCCGCCATCGAGCAGCAGGTCCGGCAGGTCGTGACGCCGTGGTACCGGTACTTCATCGACTACGACCCGCGGCCCACGCTGCGGCGCGTCAAGGTGCCGGTGCTCGCCCTCAACGGCTCCCTGGACCTCCAGGTGCCGTCGGATCCCAACCTCGCCGCGATCCGCGAAGCGCTCGAGCAGGGCGGCAACCGGAACGTGACGATCATCGAGTTCCCGGGCCTCAACCACCTGTTCCAGACCGCGAAGACCGGCGCGCCGGCCGAGTACGCGGAGATCGAGGAGACCATCGCGCCGGCGGTGCTGGAGACGATCGCGGAGTGGGTGTTGGGGGTGAGTGGGAGGAAGTGAGGAGTCCGCAGGCTTCGATCCTGGGCCGGGACGTGGCGCTTCGTGGACCGTGGAGCCCGGGTCGCACATCTGGATCGGGGCGACGCAGGCGGATCTTCGCGGTGCCCCGGGGATCGGCGCGCCGGGTGCGTGGGTGCCCCAGTCGCCGGCGTCTTCCCGACGAGGGTCGGTCAGGGGCCCGGTGCGGCCCCGGGCGCTCGCCCACGAAAGGGCTCTCGGCCGTGTCGCGCGGACCCCGGCTCGTTCGCTGGAGTTCGTGAGCGCAGCCGTTCTGCGGCCCTGAGACCACCCCCTCCGGGTTCGCAGCCCCCGCATGAGGTGCCCTTAGAGAACCCGGCCCGACGCGATGCCTTCCCGGCCCGGTGGCCGTGGGGCTCTGGGCGATCCCGGGACGTGGGAATTCTCCTTCCGGAGCTCTTCCCGCACCGCCTCGTCTCCCGGAGCCGAGCCGGGCAGCGCGCTGGATCACGCTCCCAGCCTCCGTGCGCCGTGTACGTCGATGGAACGATCGGCCGCCATGACCCCCTCGCGGAATCCGGATCCGGCCGCGCTCACCGCGTGTGGGGCCGTTCCACGATCGGCGGCGGATCGACGCTGCGCTGGGCGTACCCTTCCGGGCGAACTCGATCGATCTTGCGATGCCATCCCGCACGAGCGACCTGTCCAGCCGAGGTCGGTCGACGCGCTCGACCCGAAGTCGTGACGGCTCGGAGACGAGTCACCGCGACCTCGCAGCAGTCGAGACCAACGTTGGCCTCGTCTCCACGCCGGCGCTCACCGCACGACCGACCGCTCGTCTCTCCCGGAACACACCGGCTCGCTCGCTCCAGGCCCCCTGTGTAACTTTCCCCCGCTCGGACGTCTCTACGGATGGACGCCGACGGCAACGAAGGGAGAGACCGCCATGACGAGGACGGTGCGACGACCGGCGGCGCTGGCGGGGCTACTGGCCGTTCTGCTGGCCGCGGCATGCACGGAGCGGCCCATGCCCGGCGAGGCCGCCCCGGGCTCCGGAACGGGGGCCGGGTCGGGGACCGGGTCCGGTTCCGGGGGCGGCGCCGGGACGGGGACCGGCGGCGCCGAGGGCCCCCAGCCGCTCACCGCGCGGGAGATGCAGGTCCTGGCGGCGAGCAACGCGTTCGGCCTCGAGCTGTTCCGGCACGTCAGCGCGCTCGCCGACGGCGACAACGTGCTGCTCTCGCCCCTCAGCGTGTCCGTGGCGCTCGCCATGATGCTGAACGGCGCCAGCGGAAGCACGTTCACGGACATGGCGAGGACGCTCGGCTTCGAGGGCGTGCCGGAAGCGGAGATCAACGAAGCGTACGGGGGGCTGCTCTCGAAGCTGCGCGGCCGCGACCCCAAGGTCCAGTTCCACCTGGCCAACTCTCTGTGGCACGAGCGCAGCTTCCCCATCCAGCAGCCGTTCGTCGACGCGCTCCGCGACCACTTCAAGGCGCGCGTCACCGCGCTGGATTTCCGCGACCCCGCCGCGCCGCGTGCGATCAACGACTGGGTCTCGCAGGCGACCAACGGCCGCATCAAGGACCTGATCGGCCGGATCGATCCGCTCGAGGTGTTGATCCTCGTCAACGCGATCTACTTCAAGGGCCCCTGGGCCACGCCGTTCGATCCGGACGCCACGAGCCCCCAGCCGTTCACCCGTGCCGATGGCTCCGTGGTCCAGGTGCCCACGATGGTCGCCGACGGGTCGTACGCGAGTTACGAAGCCGACGGCGTGCAGGCGGTCGAGTTGCCCTACGCCGACGGCGTGTACGGCATGGTCCTCGTGGCGCCCGCGCCCGGGCGGTCGCTCGACGACGTCATCGCGCGCCTCTCCCCGGAGAGCTGGCGCCGCTGGACCTCGGGCCTCAAGCGCGGACGCCTGATGCTCTACGTGCCGAAGTTCCGCTTCGAGTTCGGCTATCCGCTCAACCGGCCGCTCCAGGACATGGGCATGGCCGTGGCGTTCGACGCCGACCGGGCGGACTTCAGCCGGATCAACCCGCAGGAGGAGGAGCTCCACATCTCCCGCGTCGTGCACAAGACGTACATCGACGTGCACGAGCTCGGCACGGAGGCCGCGGGCGCGACCACGGTGGTCGCCGGGACCACGTCCGCGCCGCCGGTGATGCGCTTCGACCGGCCGTTCCTCGTCGCGATCCGCGAGCGCGAGTCCGGCACCCTCCTGTTCATCGGGCGGGTTGGAGACCCGCGGGCGTAGGATTCGCCCGGCCTGGGCCGTCACAGGTGTGAATCGCGACGCAGCTGGGATGGGAACTGGCTGCCACCACCACGAGTCCCTCGTCTTCGGCGCAGTGGACGTTTCCTTGGAGCACCTGGGACTCGAAGAGCCCGTGACGCTCATGGGCCGCCGCTGCCACGAGGCGACCGAACACCTCGTGGTCCGCGCGATCGACAGCCCCGATCACCGCCACCGTGTCGCCGGCAAACGAGAGGGCTGGGGCAGCGGAATCGTCACGGCCGGCACAACCACTCAGGATCGGCAGAGCCACGAGCCACGCGGAGAGGACGCGTCGTCGGTACCAGGCCCACGCTCGCCTCAGCGAACTCCCCGACGGTGAACCCGCTGTCCGCGAGCCGCGGATGGCGCCCGGCCAGCCGCGGCGCGGCAGACGCCTCCCCACCACGCGCCGGGTACCGTCCCCGTGAAGCACCGCCCATCACCCTCGCTGCGCGCATGGCATGATCATGCCATGGCCGGCAGCCTTCGGTCATGCAAGCTTTCTCGCGTGGGTAGCCCCCGGGCGCCGGCGAGCGCCCTCTCTTGATGAGCAGCGCAAGACGTGATGCCGCGTTCATCACCCCTGCTGCAGAGCGCCACTCCAGTCGACCCCAGGTGAACCGTAGGGCGAGGACGGCTGGTCGCGACCCGTCGACCAAGGCGGTGGACGGCGCATCGAGGGCACGCGGCCGTGCGTCACGGAGCTGCCGGAGCGGGTACTGCCGTACTCGGCGCCGCAGCCGGTCCCCAGCGGCCTCAAACCTCCAACCCGTAAGTGAAGAGTTGACAGGGGACCACTGTCCACGTGAAGGCAACGCCCCGAACAGGAGAGCGGACAATGAAGACGACGCGCTGGTCCTTCGCACGAACGTCGTTGCTGATCGGCGTTCTCGCCATGCTCGCGACCGCTGCATGCGGAGAGAAGGGTGACCAGGGCCCCGTGGGACCTCAGGGGCCTCCAGGGCCTCAGGGTCCACAAGGCATTCCGGGCAAGGACGGAGCGGTCATCCACAGCGGCGACGGCCCTCCTCCCGAGTCGCTGGGAGCGGTCGGTGACATGTACCTGGACAAGACCAACGCCATGCTCTATGGCCCCAAGAGCTCCAGCGGCTGGGGCACGCCGCTGAACCTGAGGGGCGAGCCCGGAACAGCCGGAAGCCGCATTCTGAGCGGGACGACCAATCCCACCAGCGACGTCGGGTCGATCGGCGACTATTACCTGAACAAGACCACCGGCGACCTGTTCGGGCCGAAGACGGCCAGCGGCTGGGGGACGCCGATCAATCTGAAAGGAACGGCGAACGTGGTGGCGTCGACCCCGGTGGATTACGTCTTCAACTCGACGAATACGTCCACGCGGAAGGTGATGAGGTATTCCGTACCCACTCCCATCCTGAATGCAGTGGGGACCACCAGCATTGGCCGTTTCCTCGACGACGGCGGTGTTCTCCTGGTTTACGGCATGAACTACGGGACGAGCCACCATCGTCTTTTCGATTATGAGTTCCGGAACGCCCGGTATAGCGTCGCTTTCAATTCTGCAGACGGAGCGCTGTACCTCACCATTGAGAGCATCAGCGGCTCGGCTCTGGCCGACATCGAATACGATCCATCCCGTGGCAACAGGTTCCGCTATGTGCTGATCCCGGCGGGCGTCCGGCTCTCGGGGAGTGTGTCGCCCGGGGACCTGGTGAAGATGGATTACGAGGAAGTGCGGGCCCTGTTGAACCTCTCGGAGTGAGCTCCGGGAACCCTCGCGGTCCCCTGGATCGCCCGCCCGGCCGACTGCGGCGGCGCCGCGCGGCCCGAGCCTGATGCGGGAGGAGTGGCCGAGGCCCCGATCCCCCGGTAGGCCGGAGCGTCGGGCGGGCTGAAAGGGGCCCTCGCTGCGCGTCCGTTCCGGATCGTTCGCCCAAGGGCGACTCCGACGCGCAGCGAGGGCTCGTCACGACGTACCACGACGGCGGCCGCATGGATACGCGGTCGCCGGCGAGCCCGTCGGGGCGGCATCGGGCACGCGCCGGGGCAGCTCGTCGCTGCACGCAGCGCGTGCCGCAGCGTTGCGTCCGCGCCTCGCCCGTGTCATCGTCCCTGCGTCTCCGAATGCCTGGCCGACTGCGGGCCAGGCCGATCCGGAGCCAGGATCGTGAATCTCCGTATCCACCTGACTGCCGCCGGTCCGGTGATCGATACCGCGGCCGCGGCGGCGCGTGCGAGGTCACGGCCGCGGTGAGGGACGCGCCACTGCGGGCGCTGGTGCCGCTGATGCTGTGCGCCGCCGTGGCGGCGGATGCGCGGGCGCAGGAGCGCCTGGTCCGGCGCTTCGCGACCGACGAGGGGCTTGGCGCGCCGGCGGTCTCGTCGCTCGCCCAGGACAGCTCGAACGCCCTCTGGGTCGGCACGAAGGGCGGGCTGTATCGATTCGACGGCGCCGTGTTCCGGCGCTGGGCGCCGGACCAGGTGGCCGGCCCGGTCGCCCGCGTCGCCGCGGCGGCGGACGGGCGGGTCGCCGCGCAGACGCAGGACGGCGCCGTCTTCGCAGTGACGAGGAACGGGGCGACGCCGTTGCCGCCGCCCCCCGGCGGCTGGTCGCAAGGCGTCTACGCGCTGGCGTACGACGGGGACGGCGGCCTCTGGACCGTGGCGGGAGACACCGCCCTGGCCCGCCACGACGGGAGGGGGTGGACGGTGCTCCCGCGGGGCTGGCACGGCGGCGAACGGCCGCGTGTGATCCGATCCGCCGCCGATGGCGGCATCCTCGCCCTGACCGACGCGGGTCTCTGGCACATCGATGCCGGGGGCGGCCCGGGCAGGAAGCGGTTCGATGCCCTGCTCATGGACGCCGTGTCGTTCCCGGACGGCCGCCTGGTCGTCCTCACGGCGGACGGCCGCGTGGTCGAGCTCGGCGAGGGCCGGCAACGGGAGCTGGCCTCGCGGGCGCGAGGTCACATCCCCAACGGCCGGCCGATCATGCTGGTGGAGCGCGCCGGCACCTACTGGATCGCCATGGACCGGTACCTGATCGCGGTCCGGCCGGGCCCGGAGGTCGAGTGGATCGGATCGGTCGACGGCCTGGAGTCCGGCGGCCCGCTCCTGGTGGACCACGAAGGGAGCCTGTGGCTCGGCACGTTCGCGGCGCTGCTCCAGTACCCCGAGCCCGGGACGGTGGTCTGGACCGATCGGGCCGGGCTTCCCGGCCGGCACGTCCGGTACATCGCCCGTTCGGGCGACGTTCTCTGGGTCACGTCGTGGCAGGGGACGGCGAGGGTGCGGCGGGCAGGGACGCGGCTCGACATCGCGACGGTCACGGAACTGTCCAGCCGATCCCGGCCGTGCGCCGACCAGCTCGGCGTCGTCTGGCTCTCGGTCGAGGGCGGCCACGCGGTGCGGGTCCGCGGCGATCGACGGCTCGGCGTGGCGGGCGCCGCCCCGGCGGGGTTCAACTCGTGCGCGACCACGCCAGGTCCGACGATGTGGATCGGGTCGCAACGAGGCCTCCTCCGGGCCGATGTCCAGCGGGGCGAGCTGCGCCGCGTGAAGGGCGTTCCGTTCGGCGACGATGCGCCGGTCCACGCGGTCCTGGAAGACCGTGCCGGGCGCCTCTGGGCGGCGAGCGGGGAGCGGGTCTGCTACGCGCCGGCCACCGCGGCCCTGGAGGGTGACGCCCGCGGGTGGGCGTGCGAGCTGATCCCCGGCGCCGGGGAGGTCACCTCGTTTTTCGAGCTCGAAGATGGCGGCCTGTGGGCCTCGACCCGGCATGTGGGGGTCGTGGCACGGGGCGCCGACGGGTGGTTGCCGCTCCCAAGGAACGCCGAGCTCGCCAGCCGCGACGTCTTCGGGCTCGTCCCGTCGCCGGCCGGCGGGGTCTGGATCGTGGGGTCCGGCATCCTGCGGCGCGTCCGCCCGGGCGGCCCCGGCGGCTGGGAGGTGTTGGAGACGCCCGGGTCGGCGAACGGACTCCTCTGGGTGGGCGGCGGCGACCTGCTGGAGGACGACGACGGCACCCTCTGGGTCGCGACCGCGCGAGGTCTCCAGCAGGTCCCGCCGGAGGCGAGGTACTTGCCGCCCGGCGCGCCACCGCGCGTCGAGCTGATGGAAGCCCTCGTCGACGGCGAGCCGTTCGCGCTCGACGCCGACCTCGAGCTCCCCGCACACCGCAATCGCCTCGAGCTGCGGTTCGCGGCGCTCTCGTTCCGGGATCCGGCGCGCGTGCGCTACCAGGTCCGGCTCTCGCCCGGCTCACCGTGGATCGATACCCGTGGCCAGCCGTGGTTCCGCTGGGTCGAGCTGCCGGCCGGACGCTACCGGGCGGAGGTCCGTGCCTCGCTGAATGGGCGGAGCTGGTCGCCCGAGCCGGCCCGGTTCGAGTTCCGCGTGCTCCCGCCGTGGTACCGCACGCCCGCAGCGCTCGCCGCTTTCGCGGCCATCGCCGCCGCGGCGGTGTGGGTGGCTTATCGCGCCCGGCTGGCGTACCTGCTCGGCCTGGAACGCGAGCGCACGCGGATCGCCCTGGACCTGCACGACAAGCTCGGCTCCGGCCTCGGCAGCATCGGCATCCTCGCCGGGCTCATCGCGTCCGGCCGACTCGACGAGAGTCAGCAGAGCCGGATCGCCAAGGAGGTCGCCAGCACTGCGGAGGAGCTGGGGAGCGCGCTCGCCGATATCGTCTGGGCGCTGGACCCGCGCGCCGCGACCCTCGAGGAGCTGGCCAGCCGTCTCGTGGAACACGGTGAACGCCTCTTCGCGGGCGACGATGTCGAGTTCCGTCTCCGTGCCCCGCGCAAGTGGCCCGCAACGGAGCTGCCGCTGGCGCTCCGCCGCAACCTCCTGTTGATCGGGCTGGAAGCGCTCCACAACACGGCCCGTCACGCCCGAGCCCGGCGCGTCGTCCTCGCCTTCACGCGCCGGGGCGGCCGGCGCTGGGAGCTCGCCGTGAGCGACGACGGCGTCGGGATGAACCACGCCGAGCCCCGCGACGCTCGGCGGGGCCGGGGCCTCGACGGGATGCGGAAGCGAGCCGAGGAGATCGGCGCGACGATCGACTGGCGCACGGAGCCGGGCGGCGGCACGACCCTCTCGCTCACCTTCACGATCCCCGGCGCCGCGGCCCGGCGGTTCTCCCGGTGGCGCGGCCTCCGACGGCCGCGGCCGACGGCATGATCGTGTCGGGCGGGCGGCTGCGGCGGGCCGGTATCTCCATCCGGGTCGCTCGGATCCGGTCCCCGGAGTGTACGTATGATCCGCGTCGTGGCCGTTGAGGATGACGCCCGCTACCGCGCCAGTCTCGAGATGCTCCTCCGCTACGCGGAGGATTTCGAGCTGATCCGCACGTTCGAGTCCGCCGCCGCCGCGCTGGCCGAGCTGGATGCGATCCTCGATCGCGGCGAAGACCCCGGGTGGGACCTGGTCCTCATGGACCTCGACCTGCCGCGCCTCAGCGGTAGCGAGTGCACGCGCCGCATCAAGGAACGGCTCCCGCACGTGACCGTCGTCGTCCTCACCGTTTTTGAGGACCGTTCGGCCGTGCTCGAAGCGATCTGTGCCGGCGCGGACGGCTACCTCCTCAAGCGGACGCCCGCCGACGAACTCCTTTCCCAGCTGCGTGCGGTGATGGCCGGCGGTTCGCCGCTCTCTGCAGCGATCGCGCGCACGGTCCTCGACCTCGTCAGGCACCTCAACGGGGGCGACCGCGCCCGACCCGCCGCCGGGCAGCTCGACCTCTCTCCGCGCGAGCTCGACGTGCTGCGCTGCCTCGTGCAGGGGATGAGCTACAAGCACGTGGCCGCCGAATTGAACATCAGCATCCACACCGTGCGGAACCACATCCGCAACATCTACGGCAAGCTGCGGGTCCACAGCGTCGCGGCCGCCGTGAGCCGGGCGCTGCGCGAGGGCCTGGTCTGAATGGTTCGCGGAGAACAGGGGGTCGTCGCCCTGACCGAGACCGGGTTCGACAGCGGCACGCCCGCCGGTCGCGTCTCTGCGCTCCTCCTCCGCCCGCCGGACGCGTGGGTGCTCTACGTGCTCGCGCACGGTGCGGGCGCGGGCATGCGGCACGCGTTCATGGAAGACATCGCCCGGCTCGGCGCGCGGGCAACGCTGCACGTCGTCGAGGGCGCGGACCACTCTTTCCACGTGCTCCGACGCTCGGGCCGGACCGACGCGGAGGTGCTGGACGAGCTGGCCGACGCGGTGGCGCGGTGGGCGGCCCGGCCTCGCCCCGAGTGCCGAAACCGCGGCGATCGCGTAAATTGAGGTCGTATGGCGACCGAAGCATCGCCCATCCGCGGCCTCAGGCGCATCGCACTGCCGGTGCCGGCGCCGCTGTTCGACGCGCTGGAGCGGCATCTGGCTGGCGACGCGCGCGCCGGCGAGGCCGCGGCGGCGGGGTTGGAGTTCAGGGACGGCGTGGCCGAGCTGTCCCACGCGAACCTCCAGGACGGCGTCATGGCGGTCCTGGAGCTCGCGCAGAGCGGCAACGGCTACCGGGTGGATGTCACGGTGCTCCAGCGGCGGCGCACGGGCTCCATCTTCCTGCTGGCGAAGCGGGCCGGTCTGGAGACGCTGCGTCGGCCGGTGCGCGTGGATACCGCGATGGGGCCGTTCGAGCTGGTCGTCGTCTCCAGTCACGGGACGTAGGCGGCCAGCTCCGCCTCGATCTCGGCGGTGTGCTCGCCCAGCAGCGGCGGCGGCCGCCGAACGCTCGCCGGCGTCGCCGAGAACTTGAACGGGATGCCGACGAGGCGCAGCTCGCCGACCGTCGGGTGCTCCACCGTCTCGATCATTCCCCGCGCCTTCACCTGCTCGCTTTCCAGCACCTCCGGCACGGTCCGGACGGGCCCGACCGGCACGTCCGCCGCGGCGATCCGGCGGATCCACTCCGCTGCGGGCGCGGCGCGGAAGTGTTCCGCCAGCAGCGCCACCAGCGCCTCCCGGTTGGCGACGCGGTCCGGGTTCGTGCGGAAGCGCGGATCCTCGGCGAGGTCGGGGCGCCCGATCGCGGCGCAGAGGCGCTGCCACTGGGCGTCGTTGCCGACGGCGAGGGCGAACGGGCCGTCCGCCGCGTCGAACGTCTGGTACGGCACGATGGTGGGGTGCGCGTTGCCGTACCGCCGGGGCGGCTCGCCCGTCACCAGGTACGCGCTCGCGACGTTGGCCAGCCACGCGACCTGCGTCTCGAGCAGTGAGATGTCGATGTGCTGCCCCTTGCCGGTGGCGTGCCGGGCGTGCAGCGCTGCCAGCAGCGCCGTGGCGGCCATCATGCCCGTCGTCAGGTCGACGACGGCGACGCCGACCTTCATGGGCGGGCCTTCCGGCGGGCCGGTGATGGACATCAGCCCGCCCGCGGCCTGGACGATGAAGTCGTAGCCCGGCAGCCCGCTCTCCGGCCCCGTCGCTCCCATGCCGCTGATGGAGAGCGTGATGAGCCGGGGGTTGCGCTCGCGCAGCTCCGCGAGGTCGAGCCCCAGCCGGGCCAGCGTCCCGGGCCGGAAGTTCTCGACCAGGATGTCCGCCCGCGCCGCGATGCGGCGCACCACCTCCCTGCCCCGCTCGGTTTTCAGGTCGAGGACGATGGAGCGCTTGTTCCGGTTGACGGCGAGGAAATAGGCGCTCTCGCCGTTCACGAAGGGCGGTCCCCAGCGACGGGTCTCATCCCCTCCGGGCGGCTCGACCTTGATGACGTCGGCCCCCAGATCGCCGAGGATCATGGTGCAGTAGGGCCCGGCGAGCACCCGCGAGAGGTCCAGCACGAGGACGCCGTCCAGCGGCGGGCGGGCTTCCGTCGTCATGCCGGACCCGGGCATCGGCTCGGGCTCACACGCGGACAGCACGGCATACGCCGGCCGCTGGGGCGGACGGCCTCCCCAGCCGCGCGGTGCCACCATCACCACGGGGCCCGAGCATGCGGTACAGCGAGCCGATCATGCGCCGCAACCTATCCGGCGCGGCCGGCCCGCGGCAAGATGCGAGGCAGGCGCTGGGCGCTTCAGGGTTCGGAGTCCGCGACCTGACGCAGCTCCGCGGCCAGCGACATGAGCATGCGGGCGCGCCGTTCCGCGGCCTCCGCCAGCCGCTTCAGGTTCACCGCTGTCGGCGTCCGGCGGCCCGCCGCCCACGCGTACAGGCTCGCGTACGTGACATGCACCTCGCGGGCAAGCTCGCGCACACTCGGCGTCAACGCCGCCAGCGTGCGCGCAACGACATCCTGGCGCACGACCTTATGAATCATCGGCCGACGACCTGTTGGCGTTCCGGCATGGGCTCCCGCCGCGCGCGGGTGGATCCCGCGCCCCGAGAGCACTCTGTGGCTCGACCGCAACGCCCCGTCCTTGCCGCACGTCCGGTGCTCGCACGTACACGCACGCGCGGGAGTCCTTCAACCCGTTGCCGTTCCACGCGTTATGGCGGAATCGCCGGATCGGGGCGGGACGCGGCCGCGGGCGCGGACCAGGGATCAGTTTCCGGGTGGTGGACAATCTTTTCCGGTGGCGACGCATAGACCGCAGCCGTCCCGGCATGCGCTCCCCCGCGCCGGCCGAGCCCTGGACTCCGTGTCCGGGCGCCGCCCGCGCCGACACCGCTTGACACGTTCCTGAAAGCACCAAGATTCTTGACTCGTGAGCGAACGATACGCCGGGCCGGGCGCCCGCCGAGCGGCCGAACGGAGCGAGCGCCAGAAGCTCGCCCTCAAGCTGTGGACCGTGCTCGCGCGCGCGCACGCCGCCGTGCTCGCGCACAGCCAGGCGGACATCGCGCGCCACGGCCTCACCCCCGGCGAGTTCGCCGTCCTCGAAGCGCTGTACCACAAGGGGCCGCTGCTGCTGGGCGAGCTTCAGCGAAAGATCCTCGTCTCGAGCGGCGGCATCACCTACCTCGTGGACTCCCTCGAGCGGCGGGGTCTGGTCGAACGCCGCGCCTGCGAGCAGGACCGGCGCGCCCGCTACGCCGCCCTGACCCCCGCTGGCGAACGCTTTATCGCGGAGATCTTCGAAGAGCACGCGGCAGCCATCGAGCGCGCGGTCTCCGGCCTCGATCTGGAGGAGCAGCGCCAGGCGATCGAGCTGCTCAAGAAGCTCGGACTGAACGCGGCCGCACTGCCTCGCCCCGGCGCGGGCGGCTGAGGCCGCCGGGCGATCGCAGGGCCGCGTCAGCGGAGCGCCGCCCGGGTCGCCGGCACCGCCGCCCGGCCGCGCGCGACCTTGGCCATCGCCCCGCGCCGTCGCCGCGGGAACATTATCTCAGCACTGAGCGTTTAGATCAGTGATGCAACGACCGGCGGCACGGCCGCCAGCTCAGAGGAGGGGCCATGGCCTCGCTCGAGACCCGGGGGTTCCACCACATCACCATGGTCTCGCGGGACGCGCGGCGGACGCTGGCGTTCTACCGGGACCTGCTGGGCGTGGGGCTGGTGAAGCGGACGGTCAACTTCGACGACCCCACCGCGTACCACCTCTACTTCGGCGATGCGA
>QGVH01000043.1 GCA_003242735.1 bacterium
CCTTCAGCCTCTCGTCGGCGAGCAGGTCCTTGATCTCCTGGACGCGGTCCTTGTGCACCAGCAGGAGCGCGTGGCCGCGCTTGACGATCACGAGGTCGTGGACGCCGAGGGTCACGACCACGTCGCCGTCGTCCTCGGTGTAGACGATGTTGCCCGAGGCGTCGCGGCCCACGTGCCGGCCCACGACGGTGTTCGTGCCGTCGTTCTCGACCAGGCGCTCCAGCGCCACCCAGTCGCCGATGTCGTCCCACTCGAAGCGGCCCGGCACCACGTTCGCCCTGTCGGTGCGCTCCATCAGCGCGTAGTCGATCGAGATGCGGGGCAGCGCGGGGAAGACGTCGGCCACCTTGCCCCTCTCGAACGCGTCGCGCAGCGGGACCATCAGGTCGGGCGCGTGGCGGTCGAGCTCGGCGAGGACGGCGTGGACGCGCCAGACGAAGATGCCGGCGTTCCAGAGGTAGCCGCCGGCGGCGAGGTAGGCCTCGGCGGTGCGGGCGCTCGGCTTCTCGACGAAGCGCCTGACGCGGTGCGCCGGCGCGTCCGGCGGGATCGTGTCGACGCCGTCGGAGATGGTGCGGCTCGGCCATCAGATGATCGCGCCCACTCTGTTCGGCGAGGCGACGCGTGATATGCTCGTGCGCCCGCAGCCGCTCGCGGACGGCCGGCCGAATCCGCAGAGCTACGCGCTCGGCTGGCGCGTGCACGAGCTCGACGTCCTCGACGGCGCTCGGAAGACGCTCGTCTTCCACCATCACGGCGTGGCGTACGGCTCGGTATCGAATTTTGCCGTCTACCCCGAGCACGGCGTCGTCGTCTCCGTGATGATGAGCAAGAATCAGGGAAGCTTCGGAGACGCTCCGGTTCGCCTCGCAAACCTCTTTCTAGCGCGACATGACACTGCCCGCGATCGATCCGAATGACGACCTTCGCTTCATGCGGCGCGCGCTCGAGCTCGCCGAGGCCGCGGCGCGCGCGGGCGAGGTGCCGGTCGGCGCCGTGGTCGTCGGCCCGGACGGCACCGTGCTCGGCGAGGCCGGCAACGCGCCGATCGGCTTGAGCGATCCGAGCGCGCACGCGGAGATGCTCGCGCTGCGCGAGGCGGCGCGGCGCGTGGGAAACTATCGCTTGCCGGGCACGACGCTCTACGTGACGCTCGAGCCTTGCCCGATGTGCGCGGGAGCGATCGTGCACGCGCGCGTCGCGCGGCTCGTCTTCGCCGCGTCCGATCCGAAGACCGGCGCGTGCGGCTCGGTCTTCGATCTCGTGCGCAGCGACCGGCTGAACCACCGCGTGACGGTCGAATCCGGGCTCCTCGAGCCCGAAAGCGCGCGGTTGCTCAGGAGCTTCTTCGAGGCGAGGCGCTGACGCTCAGCTTTTCGTCGGCCGCGGGGCCGGCGCGCGGTCCGCCCGGGGCGGGGGGGCGGGCCCCCCCGGCGGGGGGGGGGGGGGGGGGGGGGGGGGGAGGGGGAGGAAGGGCCCGCGCCCCCCGGCCGCCACGCTCGACTCGGACGACCGCGGGCCTCACCGCCCGCGCCTTCACTGCCGCGCCGGCGCCCTGCACGCCGGCGCTCCGAACTCCTGGGGAGGACGGTATGGGTCTGGCTCTACGCGCGCGCCCGGAAGCGCTCGCCGACGTCCCCGGCACCGGCGACCTGCCGCTCACACGCGCCATCATCCAGTACCGCGCGTCGCATGAGATCGAGCCCCGGGGCGGCCGCATCGAGGACATCGGCCTCGCCCTCGTCCTCGACGGCGAGTACGCCGCCTCGGCGGAGGTCCTCGAACTCGGCAGCGCCGAGGTCCGACACCTCGACCTCAGCGCCGAGCTGGTCATCGTGGACTGGGTCTACGAGCCCACCCTGGACCACGTCCGCACGCTCCTCCGCTCGCCCAGGGACGTGTCGCTCCTGAGCGGCGAGGTGGTGCCCGGCCCGCTACGCCAGTACTGCCAGGCCATCACCCTCAGCGTGCTGCGGCGCGCGGGCTTCACCGCACTGACCCGGCCCACGTTCCTCCGCATCGGTTTCCGCGACGTCGTCCGCGACCTCGATCTCAACGAGCGGACCGCCGCGCGCATCGTGCTCCGCGCCGGCGACGTCGCCACCTTCCACTTCCGCTACGACGACGCCGTCCTCTGCATCGAGCGCAGCCGGACGGAGCCCGACGCGGAGTTCGAGCGCCTGCTCCTCGAGGCGTTCCCGGCCGCCGACAGCCACCGGGTGCCGTACCCCGATCGCCTCGGCTACGACCTCCGCTTCCCGCTGCCGCTCTCCCTCCGCCAGGTCCGCACCCTGATGGACCAGATCCGCGAGGGACTCCTGCGGCTCTACGCCCGCTACGAGCCGGAGCGCTACCAGGTCGTGCGGCGCGCGCTGGACGTCTTCGGCCCCGCCGACACGCTCGAGCAGCTCGGGCGCTGGGAACCGCCCATGCACGCCGTCCCGCTCCGCGACCTCCACAGGGTGGCGGGCTGAGCCGTCGGGCCGGGCCCGTTTTTTCACATTTTTTCCGCGCCCGCAGAGGGCCGTCCCGGCACGGAACCCCGGCCGGAACCGCGTGGGGCTGCGCGAGTTCGGCGGCCTGGCCACCGTTCCGCTCCAGGGGCCCCGGGGCCGCGGAAAACGCGCGGATCGGCTCCGGGTCCATCGTCTAAGTTGTTGTGTTACAAGCACATTCGTGTAACGGATTGGCGCGGCGCCGGTTACGCGATTGCCTTGACGGGACCGACCCGCCGGCCTATCTTGGCGTCCCGTCCGCCGCGCCGTGGCGGTGGGCGCGCGGTCGTGCCGGGGCGCAGGCCGATCCAGCGGAAAACCTCGAAAATCCACCCGATCAGGTGCTCGAGGCGGAGCCATGTCGGAGACGCGTGCAGTGGAGTTGCGCGTGTGCCTACCCCGCGCCGTGGCGGCCGAGGTAGAAGAGGTGCAGAGGCGGGATCCGGAGGTGTTGAGCCGGATCCTGACGTACGGTGTCACGCGGCGGGCGATCTTCGAGCACCTGCGGCGTCAGCAGGAGGAGGCGCGGCCGGATCGGCTGTAGGGGCGGGGCAGGCCGGGCTTGACGGGGGGATGTGGGGTGTCTACGGTAGAGGCGCCCCGGTTCGCCGGCCCGTGCGGCGCGCGCCGGTGGAGAGCGACCGACTCTCATGCGGGCTGTGTGCCGGGGTGCGCTCCCCCTAGCGAGGCCTGGCAGAGATGGCGGTGGACCCGGCGGACGACCGGATCCTGCGGGCGAAGTATCTGGACTGGTGCTCGGCGCAGGTCGCGGACCGGTTCCTGAAGCTGACGCCGGATGAGATCTATCAGCTCGCCCACCAGGCGCGGCCCGGTGAGGCGGCGGAGGACGGCCGGTCGCTGAGCGCCGACGGTGGCGCAGCCGTCGCGGATGACGGCGCGCCGCGGCGCGCCGTGAGCGAGACCCCGGAGCCAGTGGCTCCGGGTTTGTCGTACCGGGCCCTGGTCCAGCGGGTGACGGAAGTGCTCACGGCGAGCATGGAGCTGCCGCCGTTCGACCGCTGGGTCGAGGCGTACCGGGCCTCGCCGGCGCGGTTCGAGGCCGAGATGCTGGGGTTCTGGGAAGAGACGGCGGCCGGTCAGTGACGCGCTGCGCGGTGGTGCAGCCAGGAGCCGATCAGCGCGGAGAGCCCGGCGCCCATGAGCAGGACCCCGACGAGGGCCCATCCCAGGACCCAGTCGGGCCGGCCCGCCGCCGCGCCGCGGACGGAGCTGGCCAGTGCGCCGATGGCCAGCAGCACCCACACCACGCCCACCGTGAACCCTACGAGGAGGCCGAGCGGCGCCGCGCCGCGGTCCGTGGTTCCCGTCGTCATTGCGTCTCTATCGTTGCCAGAGAGTCCTTGCCGTGTTCAGAGCGGTGGGAATATCGTGAGCCGGGCGCGTGCGTGCAAGGGATTGCGCGGGCCGGGGAGTTCTGTCATCGTTGGGCCGGTGCAGGACGCAACACTTTCCGGGAGGCCCACATGGCGGTGACAGCCGGCGCGCTCATCCCCGAGGGGACGCGCGTTCGCATACGGCGCGGCAAGCTGCCTCTGGATCCGGCGGCGATCGGCCGCTACGGCACGGTGGTCGACTCGAGCGAGTATCGCCCGCATTGCTACGGCGTCGCCCTGGACGGCGAGCGCGAGGTGCGCATCTTCGCTGCGGACGAGGTCGAGGTGGTGGACGCCCCGGCCTTGCCGCCGGACCGTGAGGCGGCGCGCCAGAGGCGAGCGCTGCCCTGAGCGCCGCGCTCCGGCCGGATGGGTGGGGAGGGGGCGGCCGGCCACGAGTGGCCGGCCGCCCCGTTTTTTTCGCAGCGGTCGGCGCCTGCCCGTGCCCCGGGGCGGGCCGCGCCGCGGAACGGTCCGTGCAACGCCCGCAGCTGGATGGACCGCGATCGGGAGGGGCAGATGGCACGGGAAATCGGTGTGCGGCAGCGGGGGGGAGCAGGCACCGTGCGGGGCGATGGCCTCGGGCAGGGGCGGGCGCAGCCCACCACCGTGGCGGAAGCGCGGCGCGCGATCGAGGACGCCCGCGGCCGCATCTCCGAGACGCTCGACGCCATTGAAGAGCGGATCCAGGAGAAGCGGCACGACCTCCAGAGCCGCCTGGACGTGCTCGGGCGGGCAAGGGGCCGGATCCGTTCCCACGTGTGGCCCAGTCTGGCCATCGCCTTCGCCGGCGGACTCGTGCTCGGCATGATCGGGGGCGGTGAGAAGGGGGAGGATCACGGCATGCGCCGCCAGGCCGGAACGTTGAGTGCGGCCGAGCGGCGCGAGCTGCGGCGCTGGCGGGCCGAGCGGCGCGACCGCCTCGCCCGGCGCACCCGTGCGGCGCGCCGGCGCGGCGCGGGTCAGCGGTCCATGTTCGCCCAGGTCCGGTCGGCTCTCGGTCAGGCCATCATCGATGGGTTGACCGATCGCGCCCGACAGATGGGCCGCTGACCCGCCAGGGGCCCGTTCCCCTGATCACGGCCCGGCGGGCGTGGGTCAGAACGGCAGGTCGTCATCCTCGTCGTCGAACGGCGACACGGGCGGGACCGGCTGCCGCGTGCCCCGCGCCGGCCGGCTGCTCTCGCCGTACGGCCCGCTCGGGCTCCCGCTCCCGCTGCCCAGCATGACCATGTCCCGCACGACGATGTCCGTCCAGTAGCGCGGCTGGCCCTGCTCGTCTTCCGTCTGCGAATACTCGATCCGCCCCTCGACGTACAGCCGATCCCCCTTGTGTACGTACTGCTCCACCAGGTCCGCGAGCCGGTCCCAGAACGTCAGACGGTGCCACTCGGTCTTCTCCTGCTGCTGCCCGTTCCGGTCCGTGAAGACCCGGTTGGTGGCCAGCGAGACCTTCGCGACCTTGGTGCCCGAGGGCGTCGTCCTGATCTCCGGCTCCGCGCCGACGTTCCCGATCAGCATCACCTTGTTCAGCGACCGACTCATCTGATCCCACCTTTCTCGTCCGTTGAGGCGCCGGTGTCCGCCGCTGGTACCGGGGTGAGTACCCCTGAGGAAGGCGCGGGGTTTCGGTTCGTCTTCGGTTCGTGTCGCGCGGGACCGGCCCGCAGCGTCAGGCTACGCGACGGGCGCTCCGGAAGCAAGGTGAGGGCCGGGGCGGGGCGGCGCCATGATGAGATGCGTCGGTGTGGCACGGGCCGTGCGCCCCCGCGGGGACGCACCGGGACGGAGCGGCGATGGCGACGGCGGATCGGTTGGGCGAACCGGGCGGGGAGGCCGGTCGGGGGGTGACGCTGGGGTTCGTCGCCCGCGCCACGCTCGTGGTGATCCTGCTCTGGGCCGTCGCGAACGTGGTGTGGTTGGGCCGGGACCTCCTGTTCATCGCGTTCTTCGCGGTCCTGGTCGCGTCCTTCCTCTCGATCTTCGTGGACTGGCTGGAAGCGCAGGGTGTGCCGCGGTGGGCGGGCGCGCTGGTGGTGCTCGCCGCGCTGGCGGTGCTGGGGGCCGCCGGGTGCGTGCTGCTGTGGCCCACGTTGCGTGCGCAGGCGATCCAGCTGCAGGAGCAGCTCCCGCCGGCGCTGGCGGAGATCGGCGCGCGGCTGGAGCAGCAGTACGCCGCGCTGACCGGCCAGTTCGGCGCGCCCGCCGAGTCGCTCGAAGAGCGGGTGCGAGAGCGGGTGATGGCGGAACTCGCGAACCTGCTGACGGGTGCGCTTCCGTTGCTGAACACGGTGATCGGCGCGGTGGGCGGTGCGCTGATCGTGTTCTTCGCCGGCCTGTACCTGGCCATCGAGCCGCGGGCGTATTTCCGGGGCCTGATCGCGCTGGTGCCGCGGCGGGGTCGGCCGCGGGCGCAGCGCGCCCTGGAGGAGGTGGGGTCCACGTTGCGCCGGTGGATGCTCGGCACGGTGATCGGCATGCTCGTGATCGGCCTGCTGACCACTCTCGGCCTCTGGGTGCTGGGCATCCCGGCCGCGCTGGCGCTGGGCGTGTTCGCGGGGCTGCTCGAGTTCATTCCCTACATCGGCCCGATCCTCAGCGCGGTCCCCGCCTTGATCCTCGCGCTCGTCATCTCGCCGACCACCGCGGTGTGGGTGCTGCTGCTCTACATCGCGATCCAGCAGTTGGAATCGAACCTCATCATGCCGCTGCTGATGAAGGGCATGGTCGAGCTCCCGCCGGCGCTGACCGTCCTCGTGCAGGTGCTCATGGCGCTGCTGTTCGGATTCCTCGGGCTGTTGCTCGCCGTGCCGGTGCTGGCGGCGGGGAAGGTGCTCGTGCAGACGCTGTACATCGAGCCCGTCGCGGACGCCGCCTGAGTGTGCGGCGCCCGCAGCGCTGCTCAGATGCTTTCCCGGTACGCGCGTTGGAGGCGTTGCGTGACGGGGCCGGGGCGGCCATCGCCGATCTCGCGGCCGTCCACGCGCGTGACGGGCATGATCTCCGTGGTGGTCCCGGAGAGGAAGACCTCCGATGCCGTGAAGAGACGATCCAGCGGGATGGGCGCCTCGACCACCGGGATGCCGAGCTGTCCGGCGAGGTCGAAGACCTTCTGCCGTGTGATCCCGTTGAGGATGTAGTTGCACGCGGGATAGGTCACCAGCGCGCCGTCGTAGACGGCGAAGACGTTCGAGTGCGAGCCCTCGAGCACGATGCCGTCGCGGACGAAGAGGGCTTCGAACGCGCCCGCCTCCTTCGCGGCCTGCTTGGCGAGGACGTTCGCCAGGAGCGATACGGACTTGATGTCGCAGCGCGACCAGCGCGTGTCGGGGACCGTCAGTGCGGCCACGCCATCGCGGTGGTATTCCGGCGGGTGTGGCTGGAACGGCTTCGCCGCCACGTACACCGTGGGCGGCGTCCCGGCGGGCGGGAAGACGTGCGCGCGTGGTGCCGCGCCGCGGGTGATCTGGATGTAGATCGTCGCGTCGCCGCTGCGGAGCCGGTTCTCGTCCAGGAGTCGCTCGGCGATGGCGGCCAGCCCGTCGACGCCGGGATCGTCGATGCGGAGCGCGTGGAGGCCCTGACGCATCCGGCGCAGGTGCGCGTCCATGAGGAACGGGCGGCCGTCGTAGACGCGCACGACCTCGTATACGCCGTCGGCGAACAGGAAGCCCCGGTCGTCGACGGAGATCCGTGCTTCTGCCTGCGGGACGAACTCGCCGTTCAGATAGACCAGCACCATCGGCTCCAGGCGTGAGTGGTGACGGTCGGCCGGGTCACACCGCCCGGCAACACGCAGGGGAACAGACGCATCTCCATCAGTCGGTCCGCTCGATGGTGACGAGCAGGCGGCCGCCCACGTAGACGCGCGTGTCCCCGGATGATTGCGAGACGACGAACGCAATGCAACGCGTGACGCCGGTGATCCCCGCCGCGGCACGGTGCCGGGTGCCGAGGCCGGAGGGCACGTCGTGCTCCGGCGCCAGCGCTTCGAGGTAGCGGCCGGCGGCCTCCACCACGCCGTCCCCCCGAACCACGAACGCGCCGTCGACGCCGGAGAACTCGCGGATCGCGCGCCGCGTCGCCGGATCGAGGATCGAGCGCGCCTCCTCCGGGTGACCCTCGAACGGGTTGAGCACGAGCGGGTGCGAGTGGGCGAGGACGGCCTCGTGGTCGCCCAGGGTGAGGAGCAGGCCGACGCGCCGGCCCTCGCGGCCCTCGTGGCCGAGCTGGACGCACAGGCCGAGGACGGTGTCGAACACGATCGGGTCGGCCAACTCGCCGAGTCGGTCGAGGGTCGCCTCGGGGTGTCCGTCGAGGAGCTCCTCGTCGTGTCCGAGCTCGACCACGGCGATGGTGTCCAGCTCCGCGTCGCCGTCCACCGTGCTACCCGACACGATGATGACGCGTTCCCCGGCGCGAAGGAGGCCGGCGGCGAGGGCCTCCAGCAGCGCGACCTTGGCGCGCCCGCGGCGCCGGAGCCGGACCTCCGGGAGGGCCAGCACGTCGTGCTCGTGTGCGGGGCGGGCGCTGCCGTCGTGCGGGGCGGCCGCGACCACGCGGCTCTCCCCCTCGAGCTGGGTCCGGAGGTAGGCGGCCTCCTCCGGCAGCGCCGCGGCGAGCAGGACGGCGTCGGCGGCGGTCTCCCGCGAGATCAGCACCGCGCCGTCCAGGATGGCGCGGTTCCTCTCCTTCATGGCTCACTCCTCGGCCGGCCCTGTACGGGCATTGCGGCAACTCGTGTTCCGCGGCGCCGTGCGCGCTTGCCGGGCACCGGCCTTGCCTCTACCTTCGCGGCGCTTCGCGCATCGCGTCCGGGACCCAAACACCGGGGGGCGAACGTGAGGGGATCGAGCGTGTTGCAGCGGGTGCCGACGTACGAGCACCGGCTGGCGAACGGGCTGACGGTCCTGATCCGGGAGGACCACTCGGCGCCCGTGGTGGCCATCGTGACCCACGTCAAGGCGGGCTACTTCAACGAGCCCGACCGCCTGGTGGGGATCAGCCACGTGCTCGAGCACATGTACTTCAAGGGGACGGAGCAGCGTGGCCCGGGCCAGATGGCGCGGGAGACCAAGGCGGCGGGCGGTTACCTCAACGCCGGGACGATCTACGATCACACGTCGTACTACACGGTGCTGCCGTCCTCTGCGCTGGAGCTCGGGCTGGACGTGCAGTCGGACGCGCTGCGCAACGCGCAGATCGACGAGGAGGAGCTCCGGCGCGAGCTGCTCGTGATCATCCAGGAGGCGCGGCGCAAGCTGGACGACCCGGGCGCCGTGGCCATCGAGTCGCTGTACGAGCTGATGTTCGACGTCCACCGGATGCGGCGGTGGCGGATCGGGACGGAGGAAGGGCTGCGTCGCATCACGCGCGCCGATGTGTGGGAGTACTACCGCAACCTGTACCGCCCCTCGAACATTGTGCTGGCGATCGCGGGCGACCTGGATCCGGCGCGCACGCTCGAGCTGGTCGAGCGCTACTACGGCGACATGCCGGCCGGCGAGCCCGTGCAGGAGCCGGCGCCGGAGGAGCCCGAACGCACGGGCCTCCGGTTCCGCGAGATGGCGGGCGACATCCTCCAGAGCCGCATTGCCTGGGGCTGGCGGACGCCGGGGCCGTTGGGCGCCGACACGCCGGCGCTGGACCTCCTCGCCACCGTTCTGGGGCAGGGACGCGCCTCGCGGCTTTACCGCCACGTGCGCGAGGAGGGGTGGGTGAGCAGCATCACGGCCGCCAACTACACGCCCCAGGACATCGGCGTCTTCGCCGTGAGCGCCGAGGCGGAGCCGGACGACGTGCCCGGCGCCGTGGACGCGATCTGGGCCACGGTCGAGGGCGTGCGCAGGCACGGCGTGGACGAGGCGGAGCTCGAGCGCGCCAAGAGCCTGCTCGAAGCGCGCTTCCTGCGCCGGCTGGAAACGATGGAAGGGCAGGCGAACCTGCTCGCGGAGTGGCAGGCCCTCGGAGACTGGCGTCTCGCCGGCACCTACCTCGATCGTCTGCTCGCCGTGACGGGGGACGAGCTCCGCCGCGCAGCGTGCCGGTGGCTGGCGCCGGAGCGGGCGAACGTGCTGGTCTACCGCCCCGCGTCCGCGCCCACGCTCGGCTGGAGCGCAGGCGACCTGGCGGCGCGCCTCGCTGCGGTCGAGCCCATCACCGGCCCCGCCGTGCCGCCAGGTCCCACCCAGCCGACGAGGCCGAGCGCGACCGCGCGCCCCACGTTCATCCGGGAAGGCGTGGAAGACGGCGTCCACTTCTACCGGCTCGGCAACGGCGTCCGCATTGCCATCAAGCCGCGCTCCGCATCGCCGCTCGTCTCGCTCGGCCTTTTCGTGCGGGGCGGCGCGATCCGCGAGGAGGCCGCGCGCGCCGGGATGACCAGCCTCATGGCGCGGCTCTCCCTCAAGGGCACCCACAGGCGGACGGCCGAACAGCTCGCCGTCGAGACCGAGACGCTGGGCGGCGTGATCGTGCCCACCGTCACCGCCGACCTGCTGAGCTGGAGCCTGACGGTCCCGAGCCACCACTTCGTGCGCGGGCTCGACCTGCTGCTGGACGTCGCGCTGCACCCGGTGTTCCCCGAGCATGCGCTGGAGCGGGAGCGCAAGATGGCGCTCGCGGACCTGGAGCGCGTGCAGGACGACATGTACCGTTACCCGTTCCGGCTCTTCCTCGAGGCGGCGTTCGAGGGGCATCCGTACGGCTTCTCCCTCGCCGCCACCGAGGCGGCACTCCGGGCGGTGACCGCGGATGAGTTGCGCGAGTGGCACGCCCGCGAGGTCCTGGCGGGAGGGCCATGGCTCATCGCCGTCGGCGATGTCGGCGACCCGGACGAGGCCGCCGCCGTGATCACGGCCGAGCTCCTGGGCCTCCCCGACGCACGGCCGGCGCCGCTGCCGGAGCGGCCGAGCTGGCCCGCCGCGCCGCGCGTGCGCATGGAGTCCCGCTCCAAGGCGCAGACCGCCCTGGTGCTCGCGTTCCCGGGACCGGACCGCAACGACCCCGCCCTCCACGCCGCAGAGGTGCTGTCCAACGTGCTCAGCGGCCTGGGCGGTCGGTTCTTCGAGGAGCTGCGCAGCCGCCGCTCCCTCGCCTACACCGTCTCGGCAGCCCCGCTGGTCCGATCGCTGGGCGGCGCGTTCGTCAGCTACATCGCCACGGCGCCCGAGCGGGAGGAGGAAGCCCGCGCTGGTCTGCTCGAAGGGTTCGCCCAGTTGCGGGAGGAGCCCGTCACCGACGAGGAGCTCAGGCGCGCGCAGCGCTACACGGTCGGGGCATGGCAGATCCGGGGGCAGACCAACGCCGCCCAGCTCGGCGACCTGGCCGACGCCCTGCTCCTCGGTCGCGGCGTCGCCGAGCTGCGGGAGTTCGAGAGCGCCATCAACGCGGTGACGGCGGAGTCCATCCTGGAGCTCGCGCGTCGCCACTTCGACCCGAGCCGGGTCGTGGAGGGAGTGGTCCGCGGCTCCACCGCGTCGGCCTGAACGCCGGACGCGCAGGACCGGGCGCTCCCTGGCGCAGCCCGGCGGCCGGCATTGCCCGCCGCGGCCCGGCCCCTATCTTTCGCCCCGCGGCAGTCCTGGATCCCTTCCCCAACAACGGCGACCGATCATGGCACAGACGGATTCGTACCGCTTCATCACCATCGAGCGGCGCGAGGGCATCGCGACCCTCACGGTCAACCGGCCGGACAAGCTCAACGCGCTGAACGCCGAGACCGTGGCGGAGATCGACCGGGCGTTCCGCGCCTTGGCGGAGGACGCCGATGTGCGTGGGATCGTGGTCACCGGCGCCGGCGAGAAGGCGTTCGTCGCCGGCGCGGACATCGGCGAGCTGGCGCAGATGGACCCCATCGGCGGGATCCGCGTCTCCCGGCGGGGGCAGGAGACGTTCCGCTTCATCGAGCGGCTCACCAAGCCGGTGGTCGCGGCGGTGAACGGCTACGCCCTGGGCGGCGGCCTCGAGCTCGCGCTCGCCTGCCACCTTCGGATCGCGGCCGAGAACGCCCGCTTCGGGCTCCCCGAGGTCAAGCTCGGCATCATCCCGGGGTACGGCGGCACCGTGCGGCTGCCACGGCTGATCGGGCGCGGGCGCGCGCTCGAGCTGATCCTCACGGGCGAGATGATCGACGCCGCGGAAGCCCACCGCATCGGCCTCGTCAACCGGGTGGTGCCGCAGGGCGAGCTGCGGTCCGCCGCGGAGGCGCTCCTGGGCAAGATCCTCGCGAACGGCCCGATCGCCGTGGCGCTGGCGCTCGAGGCGGTGGACCACGGCTACAACACCGCCGTGGACGAGGCGCTCTCGTTGGAGGCGCACCTGTTCGGGCTCCTCGCGGCCACCCAGGACATGCGGGAAGGCATGCAGGCGTTCCTGGAGAAGCGGCCGGCCCGGTTCGTGGGGAAGTGAGCTGCTGAGGCCGCGCCCGCCCTCCGTGGGTGCGTGTGCCGCGGGGGGGGCGTGCTCGCGAGACGCGGAACGGCGAGGGCTCAGCCGGAGACGCAGGGGACATGGAGGAGGCGACGACCGGGGTGGCCGGCCGGCCCGCGCCGGGGTATATTCCCGCGTGCCCATGGCTTCCTCTCCCGGCGCGCTGGTCTGCGTCGAACTGCGTCTCCGCGACTTCCGGAACTTCGCGGAGCTCGAGCTCGCTTTCCCGGCCGCCGGCGTCGCGATCATCGGCAACAACGGCGCGGGCAAGACCAACCTCCTGGAAGCGGTCTACTACCTGGAGGTCTTCCGATCCTTCCGGGGTGCGCCGGACGAGCGGCTGGTCCGGTTCGGCGCCGAGGCGTTCCATGTGCGCGGCCGGTTCCGCGACGAGGCGACGGGGGAGGAGCGCGAGATCACGGCCGCGTTCGAGCGGCGCACACGCCGCAAGCGCGTCACGGTCGGCGGCGCGGAGCCGGAGCGGCTGAGCGATGCGGTGGGCCGCGCCGGCGTCGTCGTGTTCTCGCCCTCGGACATGGCCCTGGTGGCCGGCCCGCCGGGCGAGCGCCGGCGGTTCCTGGACATCGTGCTGTCCCTGAACCGGCCCGGCTACCTGGGCTGGCTCCAGCGCTACCGCCATACGCTCCGCCAGCGCAACGCCATCCTGCGGAGCGGCGGCGCGCGCGCCCTGCTCGAGCCGTGGGACGAGGCGCTGGCGCGCACGGGCGCGCTCCTCCTGCAGGCCCGGGCGGAGTGGGTGGAGACGCACGCCGAGGCGTTCCGGCGCTACTGCGCGGCGATCGGCGGGGGCGCGGGGGTGTGCCTCGCCTACCGGCCGGGCCTCCCCCTCCGCCAGCCCGGAGCCACCGCAGAGGCACTCGCCGAGGCGTTCCTCGCCGAGCTGCGGCGTAGCGTGGCCCGGGACCGAGAGCGCGGCATGACCCACGCCGGCCCGCACCGCGACGACCTGGCGTTCGTGGACGCGGCGAGTTCGGTGGACCTGCGCGAGTTCGGGTCGGGCGGGCAGCGGAGGACGGTGGCCATCGCGCTGCGCATGATCGAGGCGGACACCGTGCGGGCGGGGCGGGGTCGGGAGCCGATCATCCTGTTGGACGACGTTTTCGCGGAGCTGGACCCAGGCCGCGCCGTCCGGCTGCTGGATCTCCTGGAGGCCGGGCAGCGGGGGCAGGTCCTCCTGACGGCGCCCAAGGCCTCGGACCTGGAGCCCCGGGGCGGGCGCCTCCCGCACTGGTCCATCGAGGCCGGGAGGATCACCACATGAGCCAGAAAGGGCACGGCCTGGCGCCCCTGGGCCACGTCCTCGCCGGCTACCTCGAGCGGTCGGGGCTCGCCCGGAAGGTGGAGGAGGCCAGCGTGGTCCCCGCCTGGCCGGAGCTGGTGGGGCCGGCCATCGCAGCGGTGACGACGCCGCTCCGGGTCGCCGACGGCGTCCTCGTCGTCGCCGTCCGCTCCAGCGCCTGGCTCATGGAGCTGCGGCTCATGGAGGGCGAGATCCTCAAGCGGATCAACGCCGGCCGGCGGAGCGGCCGGATCTCGCGGATCCGTTTCGTGATGGGCGAGGGCTGAGGCGCGACAAGTCGGCCCGGACGAACGGCTTGCGACACGCCCGGCAGAGCAACTGCGGGCCGTTTCCGGGGTAGTATCCAGCGTCGCTTCTCGCCACTCTCCAACGAAGGTGATATGGCACGACAGAAGCCGAGGGAGAACGAGTACAGCGCCGGTCAGATCCAGGTCCTGAAGGGGCTGGAGGCGGTCCGGCGCCGGCCCGGGATGTATATCGGCTCCACGGGTGCGCGCGGCCTGCACCACCTGGTGTACGAGGTCGTGGACAACGCCGTGGACGAGGCGCTCGCCGGTTACTGCACCCGCATCGACGTCGTCATCCACCCGGACAACTCGATCACCGTGTCCGACAACGGCCGCGGCATCCCGGTGGACATGCATCCGACCGAGCGTCGGCCCGGCGTCGAGGTCGCCATGACGATGCTCCACGCGGGCGGCAAGTTCGACAAGAGCGCCTACAAGGTGTCCGGCGGTCTGCATGGCGTGGGCGTGAGCGTCGTGAACGCGCTCTCCGAGTGGCTCGAGGTGGAGGTCCGCTGGCGCGACGGTCACGTCTACCGGCAGCGGTACTCGCGCGGCCAGAAGGTCACCGAGTTGGAGAAGGTGGGGAAGGCGAAGGGGACGGGGACCACGGTCTCGTTCAAGCCCGACCCCGAGATCTTCACCGAGCTGAGCTTCCACTTCGACACGCTCGCCAACCGGCTGCGGGAGCTGGCGTTCCTCAACGGCGGCCTGCTGATCACCCTCACGGACGAGCGCGAGGAAGGCGGGCCGCGCCGCGAGCAGTACCTCTACAAGGGCGGGATCGTCGAATTCGTCACGTACCTGCGCGGGAACCGGAAGCCACTCCACCCCAAGCCGATCTACATCGCCGCGAGCCGTGAGGAGGCGGAGATCGAGCTCGCCTTCCAGTACGACGAGGGTTACAACGAGAACACGTTCACCTTCGTCAACAACATCAACACGCACGAGGGCGGCACGCACCTCACCGGCTTCAAGGCCGCGCTCACGCGCA
>QGVH01000044.1 GCA_003242735.1 bacterium
GCGCTACGGGCTCCACTTCATGTTCTCCGACAGGTGCCGGTACGAGCGCAACCTGTTCCGTGGGAACGGCGCGGGCGTGGCCGTGATGTACACGCGGCACGTGGAGATGACGGGCAACCGGTTCGAGGACAACCGGGGCAGCGCGTCGTTCGGGCTGCTGCTGAAGGAGATCTCGGACAGCCGCGTGGATCGCAACGTCTTCCGCTCCAACACCGTGGGGCTCTACGCGGAGGGTGCGAACCGCACCGTCGTCCAGGACAACGACTTCGTTTCGAACGGCTGGGCGGTGCGGATCCTGGCCAACTCGCTGGCCAGCGAGTTCCGACGCAACAACTTCGTCGGGAACACGTTCGACGTCGCGACGAACAGCCGCTCGAGTCACAGCACGTTCGAGCACAACCACTGGGACACCTACCGGGGCTACGACCTGGACCGGGACGGCACGGGCGATGTGCCGCACCACCCGGTCCGGCTGTTCTCGCTCCTGGTGGAGCGCATCGAGCCGGCGCTCGCGCTGCTGCGCAGCCCGTTCGTCTCGTTGCTGGACGCGGCGGAGCGCGTGTTGCCCGTGCTCACGCCGGAAGCGCTCGTGGACCGCGCGCCCGCGATGCGCGCGTTCGCGCGGGAGGAGACGTCGTGATCCGGCTCGAGGACGTGCACAAGCGGTACGGCCGGCTGGAAGTGCTGAAGGGCCTCGACCTGGGGTTCGAGGCCGGCACGGTCACCGCGGTGGCGGGGCCGAACGGCTCCGGCAAGAGCACGCTGCTGCGCATCGTGCTGGGGCTGGTGCGACCGGACCGCGGCCGCGTCTACTTCGACGGCAAGCCGCTGAACGGCGACTGGCGCTACCGGGAGCGGGTCGGCTACATGCCGCAGGTCGCGGCGTTCCCGGAGAACCTGACGGGCGCCGAGGTGCTGGCGCTGCTCAAGGACCTGCGGGGCAACCCTGCGGATACCGACGAGGAGCTGGTGGACGCATTCGCGCTGGGCCCGGAGCTGGGCAAGCCGGTCCGCACGCTGTCCACGGGCACGCGGCAGAAGGTGAGCGCGGCCGCCGCGTTCCTGTTCCGCCCGGACGTGCTGGTGCTGGACGAGCCGACGGCAGGGCTGGACCCCGCGGCGAGCGCGGCGCTCAAGGACAAGATCCTGCGGGAGAAGGCGGCGGGCCGGACGTTCATCCTCTCGTCCCACATCATGAGCGAGCTGGAGGAGCTGGCGGACCGCGTGGTCTTCCTGCTGGACGGCACGGTGCGCTACGCCGGGCCGGCGCTCGGGTTGGCGGCGGAAACGGGGCAGGCGAACCTCGAGCGGGCGGTCGCCCAGCTCATGCGGAGGACGGCATCGTGAACGGTGCGGTGAAGGTCATCCGATACGAGCTGCGGGACGTGCTGCGCAGCCGCTGGGTTCTCGCGTATACGTTGTTCTTCCTCGGTTTCTGTGAGCTGCTGTTCCGCACACAGGGCAGCGGGACACGGGTGCTGCTCAGCCTGGTCAACGTGGTGCTGCTGCTGGTGCCGCTGGTCGCGATCGTGTTCGGCACCGTCTACCTGTACGGCTCGCGCGCCTTCATCGAGCTGCTGCTGGCGCAGCCGCTGAGCCGCGGCCGGCTGTTCGCCGGGCTGTACATCGGTCTCGCGGCGTCGCTGGCCGGGGCGTTCCTGCTGGGCGTCGGCATCCCGTTCGCGCTGCACGGGGCAGGGGAGCCAGGAGTGTATGGCACGCTGCTGGTGCTCGCGCTGTGCGGGACTCTCCTCACCTTCGTCTTCACCGGCCTGGCCGTCTGGATCGCGACGCGCTTCGAGGACCGCCTCAAGGGCTTCGGCGCCGCGATCCTGCTCTGGCTCGCCTTCGCGATCGTCTACGACGGCGTGGTGCTCGTCATCGCCGCTGCGTTCGCGGACTACCCCCTCGAGCGGGCCATGATCACGCTGATGATGCTGAACCCGGTGGACCTCGCCCGGGTGCTGATGCTGCTTCGGCTCGACGTCGCCGCGCTCATGGGCTACACCGGTGCCGCGTTCGAGCGGTTCTTCGGCAGCGGTGCGGGCGCGGCGCTGGCGCTGACCGCGCTGCTGGCGTGGTGGGCGGCGCCGGTGGCGCTGGGGCTACGGGCGTTTCGGAGGAAGGATTTCTGAGGGGTCAGCGGAAACCGGCGGCGGCTACACGCCCTGCGTGGAATCAGAAGTCGCCGTATCCCTCGTTGATGCAGGCGACCCCGGACGTCGGAATCTCCTCGAATCGCTCCAGTGACCGACTCGCCCGCCACGCGCGCCGGATCTTCGTGAACCACTGGGCATCTTCCGGCTCGACGATTGCGACGATCTCCGTGTCATTCGTGCCGTCGATCTGACAGAGGCCGCCGTAGGAGAGCAGTTCATCGTCGCGCAGGGCCGGAAGATGGAGTACAGCACGAACGTTCCAGTAGGGCTTGCCCGCCTCGTCCCAATGCGTGAAGCGGGTCAGCCACAGCATCTGTCCGGATGGGCCCGCGATCAGCGTGAGGGCGTACTCGGGCTCGTCGACGAAATCCAGCAGGGATCCGCCGAGCTCTTCGAGCCCGGCAGGAAGCGTTCCATACCGCAGCCCGACGTAGTCCATCGCCCCGCTGCCGGCGTCTGCCGCGGCGCTATCGGCGCTCGGCGCTTCAGGGGGCGAGTCCGCGGCGGTGCGGGGTGCTTCGGAGCAGGTCCGGAGCGCAGGGATGAGAAGCAGCATTCGCAGTCGTTTCATCCCATCGTCCTCCCGGGAGCGTGAAACCGTGTTGCGGGAACGGCCTCATACAGGGCACAGAAGCCTGCCAAGAAGGTGCTCGCGTCTGTTGGCTCCCTCGGGTGCTCATGTTCTCCCTCACCCATAGGCCGTTGCGGCCCACGTGGGATTTTCGAGCCGGTTCCGCGGGGTTCGGTCAGACACGGCAGCTTTCAAGCTAGCACCGCAAGCACCGCCGCCGCCACGACCCCGGGTTCCGCTGGCGAGCCGGTACGTGCTGCACATCCATACGATGATCCGAAACCACGAGGCGGCCCAAGCGATGCCCGCAGCGATCACGAGGGCCAGGAGTACCCAGGCAACGACGCGGATGACCAGGGGAAAGGGCTTGCAGAACGGTCCCGAGGGCGAGCATCCCCGATCCGAGCCACCCTCCGGAACGTTGGGGATCGCGAGGGCGCCGGGGACGACACCCACTCGTCGTGTCGGCAGATGCAGCGGCGTTGCTCTCGTTCCCGGTCCTCGACACCACGATCGCCCCTTGCGGCGCCCTGGTCCCGCTGTTGCGCCTGACGAAGCCCCGTCCACGCCGGGCGCCAGGGCGGTCGTAGGCTCACGATCTGCAACCCGGGTTGCGACCGCAAGGGGCCCATCGCGGCCTCAACCCGCCAGACTTGATCGCTGTGGCCCCCGTGATGAGGGCAGCACCGACGGGGACCCGGTAGACGCCGATCACGTCGATTCTGGAAGCCGTCACACGATCTCCGGGAGGAGCAAGCTTGGCGGCGGCACCGCAGAGTACTGGCAGGCCGTCTCAGCGATCACGCGTCGGCGACGCCACGCTAACCCACCTCTCCGTCCCCGCTGATCGGACGTACACGGTACCGGACTCCGGCAACGCCGACACCAGCCGCCGCAGCTCCGCTTCGCTCCCGTGCCCGTAGTCCACCCTCAGGCTCCGGCCCGACCGATTCTCGTGCGGTCCGTCCAGGGTGCCGCGAAGAGCCATGCCCGCGGCCTCGCCGAAGCGAATGGGGACACCGTTCACCCGCAGTGCAATCCAATGCTGGATCATCGTTGCCTCACTGGCCGCGCTGTGGGCGTCTCTCGTCCCCACATTGCCGACGTGCACCGCGCCAGGACCTGGCGCACCCTCCGGGGCGGTAGCGTCGCGCTCGGCTGCGCCGTCATGCGAGCAGACCGATCTTCTGGGCCTCCTCTAAAGCCCGGGTCGCTTCGTGGACCTCTCCTCCAGCCTGTGGCGCGGTCGCCGCCGAACTCCTTGTACGGGTAGCCCGGCAGACTGCTCGGGGTGCCCGGCTCGTTCCGGCGTGTGGATCACGAGCGCGGCCTCGGTCTCGACCAGCGCCCGGTACGAGCGCGGCTCCGCCGGCGCCTCCCGGTTGCTTTCGGCCGCACGTGCAATGGCCTCGCGCAGCGCAGGGCTCGCGTACGTGGAGTCTGCCTGGATCAGTGCGGCGCCGAGGAGGAGGACGAACATCGGATCGCGCCGTTCGGGTCAGAGGATGGATACCGGCCACGGTGGTCCACCCGATGGCCGCACGTCGTCACCAGGACGCACCTCGCGTTTACGGTCGCGGCGCGCCGGAGGTTTCGATCCGCCAGGGCGCGCCGCGCAGGGCCATCTCATGGCGGCGGCGCGATACCCCGGGGGCGGCGCGGCGTCTCCGTTGCGTGCCGACGCGCCAGGTCTCACATCCACAGGACCAGCGATCGCCCCGCGCCGTTCACACATTGTGATTGGAGCGCGCCCCGTCGCGGCGCGTCAGGCGGCGTCATCGCCTCACGGCCGGTCCACCGAGAAGCGTGCGCGCGTGTCAGCCGCGGCGGAGCAGAGTCCAGTTCCTTAGGGAGGCGATCATGCTCCAGTCGCGGCGATCCGTCTACCACCGGTTCCACGTTGGGGCCTTCGTCGCTGATCTGTTGGCTGCGGAAGCCGACTTGAGCGTAGCGATCCGCTGGGTCGCCGCACCTGCGGATCCGCCCATGCGCGGCGAGCCCCCGCGCTGCAGACCCGCCTCGCGATCCGGAACCGACGGCGCTCCGGGGGCCGTGCCGATCGCATCAGCGACCTGTCCACCGGCCCGTCCCACTGCACAATCCTTGCGGTTTCTCGCCTCGGAGCCAACCCGGGAGGCGAGATGGTCACGCGAGCGTTCGAGGACAGCGTCGAGGCCGCGCTGGAGCGGATGGAGCCGGTGCAGGAGGCGGGGCTGAAGACCGCCCGTGCGGTGCACGACGCGGTGCTGAGCGACGAGCGGGCGCGCGGCGTCGCGGACGCGCTGCACGGCACCTGGCTGGGCCACCCGCTGCACCCGGTGCTGACGGACGTGACGATCGGGGCGTGGATCCTGGGCGGCGTGTTCGATGCGGTGGGCGCGCTCACCGGCTCGCGCTTTGCGCGCCGCGCGGGCGACACGTTGATCGGCATCGGCGCTGCTTCGGCGGTGCCCACCGCGGTTGCCGGGATCGCGGATTACTCGACCATCCCGCAGCAGGCCGCGACGGCCGGGACGTTGCACGGCCTGCTGAACACCGTCGGCCTCAGCCTGTACCTGCTCTCGCTGCGCGACCGCCGCAACGGCAGGCGTGCGCGAGGCCTGCTGTTCTCATCGCTCGCGCTCGGGCTCACCGGCATCTCCGCGTGGCTGGGCGGGCACATGGTCTACAGGCACGGGGTCGGCGTGGACCACAGCGACACGTTCAGCGGCCCGAAGGACTGGACGCCCGTCCTGGATGCGGACGAGCTCGAGGACCGCACGCCGAGGCGCATCGAGGTCGAGGGCAAGCCCGTGCTGCTGTTCCGCGAGGGAAACGACATCTACGCCATCGGCGCGACGTGCGCACACGCGGGCGGCCCGTTGGACCAGGGCAAGTTCTACGACACGTGCGTGCAGTGCCCCTGGCACGACTCGGTCTTCGACCTTGCCGACGGCCACATCGTGCACGGGCCCGCGACGCAGCCGCAGCCGGTGTTCGACACGCGGATCAGGAACGGGCAGGTAGAGCTCCGGCTCCGCGAGGATTGACCGGATCGGGAGCCCGGAAACGGCGAGGGGCCGGTCATGCGCCCTCGAAGAACGTCGGCACCACGGGGCGGCGGCCATACACACCGACCTGGCCGCCGCTCCCGTTCGTTCAGGCGGACGGGACGGTCACGAAGAACCGCGCGCCCTTCCCCTCCTCGCTCTCCACCCAGATACGGCCGCCGTGCGCCTCCACGATGCCCTTGGCGATGGAGAGGCCGAGGCCGACGCTCCGGCGGCCGGAGTTGCGTGCCTGCCAGAAGCGGTCGAACAGGTGAGGAAGCTGATCGGCCGGGATGCCGGGCCCCGTGTCGCGGACCTCGAAGCGGACCTGGTCGCCATCGCGCGAGACGTAGACGCCCACGCGGCCACCTTCCGGCGTGAATTTGATGGCGTTGCCGACCAGGTTGCCCAGCGCCTGCAGCAGGCGGTCGCGGTCGGCGCGCACCACCGGCGGCTCCGGCTCCAGGCACCGCAGCTCGAGGTCGAGCGATTTCTCCTTCGCGAGGACACGGAAGGAGTCGTCCAGGCCCTGGAGCAGCGCCGCCGCGCTGTGGGGCCGCGGCTCCACCACCAGCCGCCCGGCTTCGATGCGCCGTAGGTCGAGCAGATTGGTCACCAGCCGGTCCATCTCCTCGGCCGCGGTGCGGATGCCCTCCACCTGCTCGCGGGCCGCGACCAGTTCCCTGGGCAACGTCCGGAGCAGGACGCGGCTGCGGATGAACACGGCGCTGAGCGGGTTGCCGAGGTCGTGCGAGAGGATCGCGAGCACGTCGTCCCGCGCAGCGATCGCCCGCTGCGCCTCACGGTACAGCCGGGCGTTGTCCAGCGCGAGCGCCGCCCGACGGCCGAGGTCCTCGGCGAGCGCCACGTCCGCTGGGTCACGGAAGCGGCCGGGCGTGCGCGAGAAATACTGCATCGTGCCGAGCAGGTGGCCCCGCGCGGCGAGCGGCACGGACAGCACGGACCGCACCGCCATCTCGCGCAGCACCCGGAGGTGCTCGTCATTCGCCGCGATCTCCGCTAGGAACGCCTCCGAGAAGTCATCGATCAGGACGGATTCGCCGCTGTCGAGCACCTTCCACACGGGATGCGGCCGACTGCGGTCGAGCGGGATACGCTGCAGCGCGGCAGCGAGATCGGCATCCTCCGGGTCACGGTGCGCGACGACGAGCCGCGCGGTGCCGTCGTCCTGCACGATGTCCACGGAGCAGAAGTCGGCGAGCGACTGGACGGCGATGCGTGCGATGTTGCGGAGCGTGACCTCGTAGTCCAGCGACGACGCGAGCTCGCGGCCCGCGTCGGCAAGCACCTGGAGGCGCTCGGCGGCGCGCTGCCGCTCCGTGATGTCGCGCAGCACCGCCGTGAACAGCAGCCGGCCGTCCACCTCGAGCTTCGAGATGGACGCCTCCGCCGGGAACTCGGTGCCATCCTTCCGCAACCCGTAGATCTGGCTCCGCTCGGCCATGCGCCGCGCCCGCTCGGGGCCGGCCGCGAACGCAGGGATGTGGAGGCCGCGATGGCCGCGCCGGAACCGCTCGGGAATGAGGATGTCGAGCGGCTGGCCGATGACTTCATCCCGCGAGTAGCCGAAGATCTCCTCGGCCCCCTGGTTGAAGATCAGGATCCGCTGATCTTCGTCGATCGTGATGATCGCGTCGGCGGCGATGTCGAGGATGGCGCCGAGGATCCGATCCGCATCGCGCCGAGGCACTTCTGCGGAAGGGATGCTCGAAACGTTTGACACCATGGCCGTCGGATGCAGAGGGCGGACGAACCGGCCTCGTGGCGCGGGCCGCTCGGCGGACCACGGCGCCCGGCCGACTCCCGGGAATATGGGGTCCTACCCGCGTTTGCGCCACGTGGTCCTCCGGCCGATGGGACGGAGGCCGTCAGTCGCCGGTCAGCATCCCTGTGCGGACGGCAAGACGGATGAGCTCGGAGCGGTGGGTGAGCCCGAGTTTCTCCATGATGCGGGAACGGTAGGTGTCGACGGTCTTGGGGCTGATAAAGAGCTTCTCGCCGATCTCGCTGGAGCTGTAGCCCTGGACGGTGAGGGCCATCACTTCCCGCTCGCGCTCGCTCAACTGGGCCAGCGGGTCCTTCTCGGCCTCCTGCCGCTTGTTCTTGAAGCCCTCGAGCAGCAGCCGGGCGGCGCTCGGGTACAGGAACACCTCGCCCTTCGCGACGGTGCGGATCGCGTGCGCCAGCTCCTCGTCCGCGCTGGTCTTCTTCACGTAGCCGCTGCCGCCCGCCTCCAGCACCGGGAGCAGGTATTCCTCCTCGGTGTGCATGGTCAGCACCAGCACCTTGGTCCCCTGGTTCAGCGCGGCGATCTGGCGCGTCGCCTCCAGTCCGTTCATCCCGGGCATCGAGAGGTCCATGACGACGACGTCGGGCTTGAGCGCCTTGGCCCGATCCACGGCCTCCTCGCCCGTGGACGCCTCGCCGACGACGTGCATGTCCTCCTCGGCATCCAGCAGCGCCTTCAGACCGGCACGCAGCACAGCATGGTCGTCGGCCAGCAGGATCCTGATGAGTTGCGACATGTCAGGCTCTCTCCTCTCCCGGCACGGGGATCCGGACCACCACGCGGGTACCGCGACCCGGCTCGCTGTGCACCTGAACGGTGCCGCCGACCCACGCCGCACGCTCTTCCATGCCCAGCAGCCCGATCGCCCCACGGCGCTCTGCTTCTGCGAGGTCGAAGCCGCGGCCGGAGTCCGCAATCGTCGCGACGACGTGGCGTTCCTCCCGCCCGATGACGACCTCTGCCTCCTTCGCGCCCGAGTGGCGGGCAGCGTTGCTCAACGCCTCCTGGATGATCCGATAGAGCGCCAGCTCGGCCTCGGGCGTGAGCAGGCCCGCGACCGGCGCGGCACGCACCCGGACCACGAAGCCGGTGGGCTCGGCGAGAGACCGGGCATAGGCCTCCACGGCCGGCAGCAGGCCGAGCATGTCGAGCGCCGGCGGACGCAGGTCGGACGCGTAGCGCCGCAGCCGCTCCGTCGCTGCGGCGAGGCCTTCCCGGACCTCGTCCAGCGCGCTGTCCCGCTCGGCCCCGTTGGCCTTGGTCCGGGCCAGCCGCAGCCGGATCATCAGCTCGCTCAGCGACTGAGCCGTGTCGCTGTACAGCTCCTGGGCGAGCCGCTTCCGCTCCTCCTCCGCCGCCTCGAGGGCCCGCGCCGTGATCGCCCGCAGCCGCGCCCGGTACGCGGCCACACGGTCCAACATTTCATTCAATACATCGATCACCGCGCGCAGGTCCCGGTCCGCCAGACGAGATGGCTGTGCCCGCGCCTCCAGGTCGCCCGCGGCCACCCGCCGCGCCGTGCGCTCCAGCTCGCGGAGCGGGTCCAGCGCGAGCCGCACGAGCACCGCGTTCACCGCCACGCTCGCCGCCGCACCCACCAGCACCAGCGGGGCAACGCGCAACAGCGCCGCCCGGTCCACCGGCCCGCCGAACAACCCGACCGCCGCCGCGGCCGCGACCAGCATCGCCAGCGTGACGATGACGCCGTTCGCGATCAGGATCTTGGCAGACAGGCTGACGCCGAGCAAGCGCCCGACGAGCGAACGGGGCGCTCCCGGCGCCCCGCCCCGGCCCTTGCCCTCGACTTCTCCGGGAGCGTCCCGTCCCGTCATCCCGACTCTACGCGCCGCCGCAATACCTTCCATGAAACCCGACTGCCTGTCGCTCAAGTCTACAGGATCGGTGGGGCGCGTCTGTCCGGCGACGCCCCAACCCGTGTAGGGAGTTTCCCTACACGGCCATCGCCACCATCTCCTCATTCCGCGGCGAACCGGTGGCGGCGAGGGCCGTGTTGCAGACCAGGACGGGCTGCTTGCTGGTACGCACCACCTTGTCCGCGACGCTGCCGAGCAACAGCCGCTGCGGCCCGCCGAGGCCGCGGGTGCCGATGGCGATGAGGTCCGTGTCGTGGGCCTCCGCGTACTCGGTGATGGCGGAGGCCGCGGACGGCGCGATCACGACGGCGCCGGCGACGTCGTGGCCCTCGTCGCTCAAGCGTTCAGCGAGCCGGGAGACGTACTCGACGGCCTCGCGCCGGCGGTCGGAGAGCGTCGGGTCGTCGAAGAGGGCGGACGGCGGGCCGAAGTCGGCGATGACGGAGACCGGCGTCACGACGCGGAGCAGCGAGTACCGGGCGTCCGTCGGCTTGCCGAACTTGATGGCCTCCTCGATGACGCGCTCGGCCGCCTCGGAGCCGTCCAGCGGGATCAGGATGTGACGGGCGGCGGTGCGTCGAACGCGGGCGCGGTCCTTCTCTTCCGGCCGGATCAGCAGGACCGGCACGCTCGACTGGCGGATGAAGGAGTCGGCGACGCTGCCCAGCCACGCGCGGCTGAGGCCGCCACGGCCGTGGGTGGTCATGACCACGAGCTCGATCCCGTGTTCGCGGACGTAGCTCCGGAGCACGTCGGCGATCGCGCGGCGCGGCGGGTTGGAGTACGACACGCCGGCGATGGTGTCCGCGAGCAGGGCGAACGACACGGAATCGGAGAGCTCGTCTGACGTGCGTGCCGCGATGGCGTCGAGGTAGTCGCGCTCGGGGTCGCAACGGACGCCGGCGCGCCCGCGCACGGGCCTCGAGCCGGTGCGGACGTGGACGAGGTGCAGGCGCGCCGCACAGCGTTTGGCGAGTGCGATGGCGACCGGCAACGCCTGCTCGCTGAACGGCGAGCCGTCGAGCGGAACCATGATCGAGCGGTACATGGTCGTCACCGTCCTTTCTACGTACGCGTTGCGGTCCTGCGGTCCCGCTCCGCGCTCCTGCGGGTGCGGATCCCGGCGAGCGCGTACGCCGGGGAGTAGGCCGTGACGCCGGTCGCGAACAGGACCATGCCGGCCCCCCACGCGATGGCCTTTTCGGTGCCCGTCAGCCCGCCCGCCGCGAGGGCGAAGGCGACGAGCGCGAGGCCCGAGACGATCCGAACGACGCGGTCGGCGGTGCCGACGTTGAGACCGGCGCTCATGTGTGCCTCCGGGCGGAGTCCTAGCCGTACGCCACGAAGCTAGGGCACGGGGAGTGCCGGGTCTGTCGGGGCGCGGAGGAAAACGTGTAGGTGTTTGCCCGGCTGTCGGGCTGGAGGTCGGCGGATATCATTCCCCGGAGCAGACCCCGTACCTTGGAGCGTGCCGGTGGACCCACGGCCGCGTTCCGGCGGCTGCGAGGGCGAACGTGGTGTCCGGCGCGGGCCGGGCGGGCTCGCGTGGAAAGGAGGCGAAGATGACGGCTCAGACGGCAAGGGGCCCGGCGGCGGCGTCCAGCGGCGCCGCCGGCCTCGATGCGATCCTCCGGCCGCGCAGCATCGCGGTCATCGGTGCGTCGCGCTCACCCGACGCGATCGGGCATCAGATCCTCTCCAACCTCGTGCGGCACGGCTTCACGGGCGCCGTCTACCCGATCAACCCGAACGCGGACTCGATCCACTCGATCCGCGCTTATCCTCGGATCGGCGATGTGCCGGAGCGGGTGGATCTCGCGGTGATCGCGGTGCCGGCGGAGCGGGTGGTCGCCGTGGCGAAGGAGTGTGCGGCCGCGGGCGTGCGGGGGGTGGTCGTCGTCTCCGCGGGGTTCCGTGAGATCGGGCGCGAGGGCGCGGAGCGGGAGCGGGAGCTGGTCGAGATCGTCCGGCGACACGGCATGCGGCTCGTCGGCCCGAACTGCCTGGGGGTGCTGAACGCGACCCCCGGCGTCTCGATGAACGCAACGTTCGCGCCGGTGATGCCCGCGCCGGGCCGCGTGGCGTTCCTCTCGCAGTCGGGCGCGTTGGGGCTGAGCATCCTGGACTACGCCAGCGAGTACCGGGTCGGGGTCTCCCAGTTCGTCTCGGTGGGCAACAAGCCGGACGTGAGCGGCAACGACCTGCTGGAGTACTGGGAAGACGACGACTCGATCGGCGTGATCCTGATGTACGTGGAGAGCTTCGGCAATCCGCGCCGGTTCCGGGAGATCGCGTCGCGGGTCTCGCGGAAGAAGCCGATCATCGCGCTCAAGGCCGGCCGCTCCAAGGCGGGCGCCGGCGCTGCGCTCTCGCACACCGGCGCGCTCGCGGCCGATGACATCGCGGTGGACGCGCTGCTGGCGCAGGCGGGCGTGCTGCGCGCCGCCTCGATCGAGGAACTCTTCGACATGGCGATGGCGCTGGGCGTGCAGCCGCCGCCGCGCTCGCCGCGCACGGCGATCGTGACCAACTCAGGTGGCCCGGGCATCCTGGCGGCGGACGCGCTGGAGATGAACGGTCTGGAGCTGGCGCAACTGGCGCCGGAGACCGTCGAGCGCCTGCGGCCGCTGTTCCCCGAGGAGGCGTCGCTCCGCAATCCGGTGGACATGATCGCGACGGCGCGGCCGTCGACGTATCGTGGCGCGCTCGAGGCGGTGCTGTGCGACGACGGCGTGGACGCCGCGATCGCGATCTTCGTCCCGCCGCTCGGCGTGCGGCAGGAGGACGTGGCGGAGGCCATCGCCGAGGCGGCTCGCACGTGTCGGACGAAGCCGGTGTTGGCGGTGCTGATGGGCCGGGAGGGGTTGCCGCAGGGCCGGGCCGCGCTGGAGGAGCTGCAGATCCCGGCGTACACGTTCCCGGAGTCGGCGGCGCGGGCGCTCGCTGCGTTGAACCGCTACCGCGAGTGGCTGGAGCGGCCGGTGGCCGAGGTGGTGCCGCTGCCCGTGGACCGGGACCGGGCGGCCGCGCTCATCGAAGGCGCGCGACGGGAAGGGCGGCAGCGCCTCACGGAGATCGAGTCGCTCGAGCTCCTGGCGGCGTACGGGATCCCGATCACGCCGGCCCGGCTCGCCCGCGACCCCGAGGAGGCCGTTCGCTTCGCCGCGGAGTTCGGCTTCCCCGTGGTGATGAAGGTCTCCTCGCCCGCCATCGTGCACAAGACGGACGTGGGCGGCGTGGAGCTCGGGATCGGCAACCTGCAGGAGGCGCGCGCCGCCTACGAGCGGCTGGTGGACATCGCCGCGCGAGTGGCGCCGGACGTGGAGTTGCACGGCATCCTGGTCCAGAAGCAGCTCGAGGGAGGGCGCGAGACCATTGCGGGCATCTCGCGCGATCCGCTGTTCGGCCCGCTGGTGGCGTTCGGGCTGGGCGGGATCTTCGTCGAGGTGCTGCGCGACGTGGTGTTCCGGCTCGCGCCGATCGACGAGCTCGAGGCGGAACGGATGGTCACGGGGCTACGGGGTGCACGGCTGCTGACGGGCGTGCGCGGCCAGAAGCCGTGTGACACCGCGGCGCTCGTCGAGGTGCTGCGTCGGCTCTCGCAGCTCGCCGTGGACTTCCCGGCCATCGCGGAGTTGGATGTGAACCCGCTGCTCGCGTTCGAGCGCGGCGCAGTCGCGGTGGATGCGCGCGTGGTGCTCGGCGACGATGTCGGCGGCGAGCGAGAGCGGCAGGAGGGTCCGCTCAGGCGCCTGGTCCGGCGCGGCGGCCGAGCAGCGCCTCGAGGCGCGGGAGCCCGGTGAGGCGGAGTGAGCGTGGTGCCGAGAATCGCACGGCGTCGCCCGGCATCCGGCGCGTGGCGGCCCCTGCCAGCGTCCTGACGAGCAGGATGAGCACGACGAGATAGGCGGCGAGCCGCAGACGGTCATCGTTGGGGAAGACCAACCAGTGCGTGACCGCGTAGGCGCCGGTGCACGCGATCAGGGCGGTGCCGGCATCGCGCCAGCCGAAGCGACGCGCCCGGGAGACGAGCAACCACGCGCCGAGCAGCGCGAAGAGCGCCGCGAACAGCGGGAGGTTGGCGGGGTGCGTCTCGCGCAGGTAGATCCAGGCGTAGTCGCTGAAGCCCAGGGACGGCACGAACTGCTCGGGGTAGGGCAGGGGCTCGACGAACGAGTGGTGGAACGAGACCCGCCAGCCGAAACTCCCTGACCAGATGCGGAGCGCCGCGGAGACCGCCACGCCCGCGAGCGCGCCGAGCGCCGCGACGGCGCGGTCCCGCCGCACCCGCAGCGCGCGCCAGCCCGCAATGCCTAGAATCCAGAGCAGATTATCCGGCCGGATCAGCAGCGAGAGGAGGAGCACCAGCATCCCGCGGCCGAAGTGCTGGCACTCGAACACCAGCCACAGCGCGGTGAGGACGACGAGCGCCGAGAGCGCGTCCGGCGTCGGGAGCCGTGCGGCCTCCAGCGCGACCTGCACGCTCATCGCGCCCCACGCGGTCGCGAGCGCGGCGAGCGGCGAGAGGAAACCCGACAGCCAGACGAAGGCGACGACGCCGATGCCGAGGTACGCGACGCGCGAGATCCATACGCTCCCGTGCACCGGGTCCACGCCCAGCCGGTCCAGCGCGAGGATCAACAGCGGGTACGCCGGCTCGAGGCGGTAGAACGGGAGCTGCTGCTCGAACGCCGCCGGGTCCGCGGCAACCGCCTGTTGGAATTCCCCACCTTCCACCAGCCACGCGTACTGCTCCGGCGGCACGTTCCGGTACGCCAGGTCGTAGACCCGCCGGTGCGCTTCGGCCGGCGTGGCGCCGCCGATCCGCGCCGCGACGCCGCTGTAGCCGAGCAGGTCCCAGTCGTAGTACGGCTCCGCCCAGCGGAGGTTGACGGCGAGCAACGCCACCAGGGCGAGAAGCGCGACCATACGCCGCACGAGCACGGCTCCGATGAGCGGTCCTGCCTTTGCGCGCGGCGTGTTGGGCCGCGCCGCGTGAGCGAGCGCCGGGGTGAGCACGCTGCGGGCCGGGCGAGGGCACGGCCCAGCCAGCGCAGAGGAGTGGGAAGATGTGGACCCACTTGGCGCTTGCCGAACTCGCCCGGAGCCGCTCGGAGCGTGGACTACGAGGCGCCGGCGGCCGCTGTGCCCTTCGCCCCCAGCTCCCTCCTCACCACCGGCGCCACCTCTGTGCCGAACAGCTCGATGGCGCGCAGCATCTTGTCGTGGGGGATCGCGCCCACGCTGAGCTGGGCCAGAAAGCGCTGGTGACCGAAGACCTCGTGCTGGTACAGGATCTTGTCGATGACCTCCTGCGGGCTGCCGACGAGCAGCGCGCCGCGCGGGCCGCACAGCGCATCGAACTGCTCACGCGTCATGGGCGGCCAGCCGCGCTCGCGGCCCAGGCGGCTCATGAC
>QGVH01000045.1 GCA_003242735.1 bacterium
GGGTGGTAGAACGGCTTCACCGGCACCGCGATGGCGACGGCATCCGCCTCGCGGCCCGCGCGCGCGGTGAAGGTGAAGCGCGCGCTGTCCGCCGCCTTCGCCCGGAACTCGAACCTCGCCTCGCCCGGCCGCGCGCCGTCCAGCCACACGTCCTGGCGCTTGCGGCCGCGCAGATCGACGCCGTCCGCCTTCGCTTCGACCCGCGCATCGACGCGGCCGCCCATGCGCGAGTTGAGCACGACACCGGCCGTGAAGCGGTCGCCCTCGCGGACGAAGCGCGGCAGCGCGGGCCGCGCGACGAGCGGGCGCGTGACCAGCAGGTCGGACTCGCCGGAGCCGTAGCGGTCGCCGGCGGTGACGGCGACGGCCATCACGCGGAAGGTGGTGAGGTTGTCCGGCAGCTTCGCCCGCGCCACTGCATCGCCGTTCGCGTCGGTGACGACGGAGCCGAGGAAGAACGCGGTGGTCTGGAAGCGCGAGCGCAGGATGCCGGCGAGGTCGCTGCCGCCGCCCCCGCCGGGCTCGCGCCTGCCTTTCTCGCCCTCCGGCACCTGCGGCGCCACGTTGGAGAGGTTGCTGGCGAGGCGCACGCCGAGGCCGCGGCTGGCGTAGAGCGAGTCCAGCGGGTCCGGCGTGCGGTAGCCGGTGAGCGCGAGCACGCCCTCGTCCACGGCCCAGAGCGTGACCTCGGAGCGGTGGCCGCGGCCTTCGGCATCGCGCACGGCGATGCGGATCGCCGCGGTGTCGCCGGGCCGGTACTCGGGTGCGAGCGGCGCGACGTCCACCTTCAGCCGTTTGACCTCCGGGGTGACGCGAAGCTCCACGTAGCCCACGCGCAGTGCGGGGCGGCCCGGGTCGTCCAGCGGACCCGGCGGCGCGCTGCGGCCGCGCACCACGATCGCCGAGACGAACACGTTGGGCGCGTGCGCCTCCGTGATGGGCAGCTTCAACGTGGTCGCGCCGGAGGTGATGCGGATGCGGCGGGACTCGAGCACGCGTTCGCGCTCCACGGTGATCCACGCCTCCGCGTCGGTGAACGGGGACGCGATGAGCAGCGTGGCGGTGTCGCCGGGCGCGTAGCGCTCACGGTCCGCGATGATGTCCATCTTGAGCTGCGTGCGGTCGTCCCACGGCACCCATTCGCTGCCGGACGCCCAGCGCACGAACGAGGTGACGGCCTCGCGGCCCGCGGCATCCGCCGCGCGGAGCGTGACGATGTACGTGCCGCCGGCGGGCGGCGTGAACGTGCACGGCACGGGCTCGGCGGCGGTGCGGACCCGGCACGTGGCGACGGTGTCCGAGACCCAGCCGCCGATCTGCTGCACGGCGCCGTCCCGCACCCGGCGCGCCTGGTGCCACTCCCTGCGGACGAGCACGCCGCTCACGTCCACGCCCGCGACGCGTTCGCCGTCCGGGCGGATGGCGATCACCTCCAGCGAGACCGGCGTGCCGGCGGTCCAGAAGCCGCGCCCGTCCCGTTGCCGCGCGCCGATGTAGAACTCGGCGGGGTGCACGGTGATGGACGTTGCAGCCGCGACGGTCTGCCGGTTCGCGTCCGTGACGGTGGCGACGAGCGACGCCTGCGCCGCGCGCCCGCTCGCGGCTTCGAGCGGCATGCGGAGGTCGAGCACGCCATCCGCGCCCAGCGTGTCCGTCGCGGATGCCAGGACCTTCACCGCGGGCTCGGCTGCATCATCGAGCCAACCGTACGAGCGGTCGCCGATGATGAAGTCGTCGGCGCCGGGGAGATCGAGTTCCCACGCGTCGAGCAGCCGGCGCCGCACGTGCCACTGCACGGGCGCGTTCGCCATGGGCGCGCCGAAGAGGTAGCGCGCGGAGACGTGGACGTCCGCTGTGTCGCCGGCGAAGCGCGGCCGGTCATCGGCGACGACGTCCACCAGGAACTCCGGCGGGCGGTACTCGGCCACCTGGTAGTCGGTGCGCGCCGCGGTTCGCCACGCGCCGTCGTGCACGAGCTGGACTTCCACGGCGTAGTGCCCCAGCGGCAGCGATGCAGGGAGCCGGAACTCGCGGTCCGCGGTCCCGAACTCGCTCAGCCGGACCACCGTGTCCGCGAGCACGCCGCCCTCGCGGTCGCGGAAGACCCAGCGCATGGAGTCGCCGGGCGCGGGCGCGAGCGCGCCGAGCGGGCCGCGCCGCACGATGGCCTTTGCGTACAGCGGCTCGCCCGGCCGGTAGATGCCGCGCTCGGTGAAGACCGCGGCGGCGAGAGGCAGGCGCTCCTCGCCCCACGCGCCGCTGATGCCGAAGCGCCACGGCGCGAGGTCCGGGTCGTAGGAGGTGATGCCGACGACGGCGCGGTCGTCCGCCGTCGTCGCGACGACGTACCCGTCGGCCGACTCGCACTCCCAGCCCTCGCACGGCGTGGCGGGCGCGAAGCCCTCGAGCCGGGCCAGCCCGCGGGCATCCGTGCGGCCCCGCGCGCGCACGGCGCCGGACAGGTCGTGGAGCGCCACGTCCACGCCCTCGCGCGGCAGCCCGTCGTTCACGCCGGTGACCCAGACCTCGGCCTGGTCAACACCCACGCGCGCGTGCACCGCGAGGTCCGTGACCTGCACGAGCGCGATGGGGCGGTGGCGTCGGGAGAGCGAGTCCAGCGCCGGGCTCGTGACCTTCACGGCGACCAGCGTGCCGCCGTCCGCCGATCGGGCGCCCGCGGTGGAGCGGTGGGGCACGCGGATCCCCATCATCATCCGCGCGTCCCGTCTCGCCGTGACCGGCACCGTGACCTTCATCGCCGCGGGTTCGAGCCCGGCGAGCAGCTCCTCCCAACCCCAGAACCGCGAGAGGATGCGGCCCTCCAGCGAGTCGGGCACCGGGATCATCGTGGCGATGATCGTGTCCACGTTGACGTGCTGCACGGCGAGGGTCTGGAGCCCCTGCCGCTCGATGAGCATGCGGCCGAACGTGTAGGAGACCGTGGGCGCGTAGCCGGTGGTCTGCATCGCGCGAGCGCCGACGGAGCGCATGCGCTGGCCGAACACGTCCGTGAGCGCCGTGTCCACGACGACGGCGTACGCCTTGCGCGGCTCGAGCGACGCCTCCAGCACCCACACCGCCGACACGGCGGAGGTGTCACGGACGGTGAACGGCACGTGCGGCGCAATGCGCACGTGACGGAGGACCTCCGCTCCCCTCACCGGCGTGTTGAACTCCACGCGGATCGGGCCGCTGGGGCAGAACGGCGCGTGCATGCAGCGGACGTCCGCCAGGCCGGGCGGCCCGTAGGTGCGCAGCCGCCAGGCGTGGAAGCCGGAGCGCGCGCCGGGGCCGAGCTCGAGCGGGAGCGAGAGCGTGCCCGCGCAGTCCAGCGGCAGCGGCTCTGCAGGCACGAGGGTGACCACGCGCCGCAGGTCGCGGTCGGGCGTCCACGGCCAGCCGCCGCGGTAGCCGGTGAAGCGGATCGAAGACGGATCGCCCTCCTCCACCTGCCGGATCCCGGCCGCACGCAGGGGAATGGCCTTGCCGCCGCACTGCCGGTCCATCACCACTCGCCCGGCCGCCGCCAGCGCCGCCGGGTCCACGGGCGCGCTCACCAGCACATCCAGCCGTGGCTCGGGGGGCAGGTAGCGGGCCTCGATGTTCGGCCCGGCGGGCGTGCCGGCCAGAACGGCCGGCGGCGCGACCCGGAACGTGTGCCGGTAGTCTCCCTCGAGGCGGCTGCCATCCATTGCGGCGAACGACGCCGCGACGCGGACGGTGTAGGTGCGGCCCGGCTCCAGCGGCTCCGCGGGCCGGAAGCGCAGCGTCACGGGGTCCCGCCACTCGAGCCGGCCGGGGACCGGCGGCTCGATGGAGAAGATCGACTCCGGCGGGACGGTGGCGTCGAGCCCGCCGGCCACGGGCCGGTCGAACATGACGGTGATCTCCGCATCCGGCTCGGCCGGCGTGGTGGGCGTCACGCGCAGCACGCGCAGCGGCGCGGCGGCAGGCGCGAGGGTGGCCGCGGTCGCGGCGAGCAGGATCAGTCGAGCGAGGTGCATCGGACGGCCGTCGTCAAGGGGATCGCGGAGAAATCCACGGATATCGGGTCGTAATACTGTGCCTGGCGGGCGGAAAGTTGCATCGGCGAGCGCTTGTGGGCCAGCGCTGCGGAAGCGGTGAGCCGCCGGGGCGGCCGGCGCGGACCCCGGCGCAGAGGCGCCCGCAGGCGCCTGCCCCCCTTGACACCGCCGCTGTCGACCGTTATCCGACAAGGCGAAACACGGGGCTGACCGCCTGGTCAGCCGTGTTTGCCGCCTGTCCAGAACGAATCGCGATCAGGGGAGTCACCCCGCGCGAATCCTGCAAACGACGAATGCCGCCGCCGTGCGCGGGTAGTGAGATCGCCACTGTGTTGACCACGAGTCCGGCGCAACGAGGCCATATCTGCCGGACCGCTCCCGTAGCAGATCTGGAACCGTGAGCCCGCTGCCATCGAATGTGGGCGCGGGAAGGGCCGGATCTGCGGCCGGAGCCGACTCTATGCAACGGGGGTGTTGAATGGTCGGTCGCTTGGTGTGCGTGACCGCGGCGCTGCTCCTCACCGCGGGTGCGCTGAACCCAGCCGCAGGACAGTCCGGCAAGCTCGCCGGGATCGTGACCGACGCCGCGACGGGGCAGCCGTTGGCCGGCGTCCAGATCACCGTCGAAGGGACCGGACGGACGACGCTGACGCAGGAAAACGGCCGCTACTTCATCATCAACATCCCGGCCGGGACCTACACCGTGACGGCGCAGCTCCTCGGTTACGCGACGGTCCGACGGGAGAACGTACAGATCTCGATCGACGTCACCCGCACGCTCGACTTCCAGCTCACCACCGAGGCGCTGGCGCTCGAGCAGGTGGTGGTCGAGGCGGAGCGGGTGCCGTTGATCCAGCTCGATGCGACGGGTAGCGCCGCCACGATCACCGGCGAAGCGATCCAGGCCCTGCCCGTCACAGACATCCGCGGCGCCCTCTCCCTCCAGCCAGGCTTCCTCGATCTCTCCCTCGACAATGAGGACGCAGTCTCGTACGTGGACTCCCGGCGCGGGTTCACGCCGGTGCGCATTCGCGGCGGTCGCGTCGGCGAGACCGCATCGCTCGTGGACGGGATCCCGGTCACCCACATCGTGTTCGGCGGCCCGGCGTTCGACGTGCCGTCCATGGCGGTCGAGCAGCTCAGCCTGGTGAAGGGCGGGTTCGAGGCCCAGTACGGCAACGCGCTGTCCGGCGTGATCAACATCGCCACGCGCGAGGGCTCCGAGACGCTGCAGGGCTCGATGCGTTACTCGACGTCGCGGCTCCCCGGCGCGCTGGGGTCGCGGCAGGACGAACTGCGCGGGCTCGACATCGTCGAGGGCTACGTCTCCGGCCCCGTCCCGGGGACGAACCGGAAGCTGCGCTATGTGCTCGCCGGGCAGTTCTCCAACCAGGCGGACCGGGTCCTGGAGTACGATGACCACGTCTTCGACCCCGTCCGCACGACGTACGACGAGAACGGCAACCGCGCCTACCAGTGGGACCTGTTCAAGGGCTGGCGGTCCTTCGGGTTCAACCAGGCGCGCGACCTCTACGGCAAGCTGACGTACGCGGTGACGCCCACCGCCAAGCTGAACGTGGGTGTGATGTCGTCGTCGCGGAAGCGGCAGCCCTACGACTGGATGCACCAGTTCCTGGGCGTCGACCTGGGAGCGCAGTGCAAGAAGATGTATCCGGAGGCCGCGGAGTGGTGTGAGCGGTACTACGGCACCGGTTGGGGCGAGCGCCTCGAGGACATCATCACCGGCAACCAGACCGCCACGTGGGGCTACAACCAGTACGTCGTGCGCAACTCGATCGAGACGTCGCGCGACCTGGTCTGGGCCAAGTGGGACCACACGATCGGGCGGATGTTCTACCGGGCGATCGTGGGGCGGTTCCGCACCGAGCGGCTGTCGTGCAACTGGTACGGCGGCGTCTGCCTCGAGGACAAGATCCGCACGATGACGACGATCGGCCCGCTGGGCACGGGCCAGTTCACCACGCAGTCGCGTCACGGCGCGCCGCACACGGGCCCGACGATGGGCGCGGAGAACTTCTTCGGCTCCGACTCGACGCGCTCGTGGGTCGCGCGGATCGACGTGCAGTCGCAGATCACCGACCACCACAACATCCAGGCCGGCATCTTCTTCCAGCAGCACGAGCTGTTCATGAACGAGAGCCGGAACCTGGCCTGGCCGTTCGACCGCCTGGAGATCGCCCGCTACGAGTACGAGGCGCGCCCGTGGGATGCGGCGTTCTACATCCAGGACAAGATCGAGTACGACTTCCTCACGGTGAACCTGGGCCTGCGCTTCGACTACAGCCGGGCGGACGGCCTCTTCTTCACGGATCCGCTGGATCCGACGAACGGCACGACGGCGTACGAGGTCTGTGAGGGCTTGGCGCCGTCGCTGGGCCAGACCACGCCGTGGGTCGCGCGCGGCCCGGATGGCGAGCCGCTGCCGTTCACGGGCATCGCGGCCTGTTCGTTCGATCCGGTGCTGATGGACAGCGCGCGTGCCATCGCGTTCCGTGACGACTTCTCGAAGGCGCCGATCCGCAAGCATTTCTCGCCGCGGATCGGCGTTTCGTTCCCCATCACGGAGAACGCGCGGGTGTTCGCCAACTACGGGCAGTACACCCAGCTCCCGACCTACCATGCGATGTTCCAGCGCACGGGGGTCGGCCGGCGCGCCGACAGTGACATGGTCGACCCCGTGAAGCGGATCCGGACCCAGGACGGCACGCTGGTGCCCGACACGATCCGCAAGGGGCAGCTCCTGGAGGGTACGGCGCTCGGCCCCGACCTCCGGCCGTGGGGCAACGCCGCGCCGTTGATCGGCAACCCCCGTCTCGAGAACGAGCGTACGTCGCTCTACGAGATGGGCATCATGACGGAGCTGTTCACCGACTATGCGCTCTCCATCGTCGGTTACTACAAGGACCAGAGCGGCCTGACGGGGATCCGCCGCGGCGGCGTGCGGCCGACGGGCGAGCGGATCAACGACCCGGGCGAGACGTACGGGTCCACATCGCCCGAGTACCAGATCCTGGTCAACTCGGACTACCAGACGGTCCGGGGGATCGACATCTCGTTCCGGCGCCGGGTGCGCAACAACTGGGGCTTCGACATCAACTACGGCTTCATGCAGGCGTGGACGAACGCGGCGCCGCCGGAGCTCCAGCTGCAGCGTCTCTACGAGGGCGACCGCGAGGCGTACAAGGAGATCCGCTCGGAGGTGGACCAGCCGCACATCCTGACGGGCGTGCTGCGCTTCGCGTTCGGTGATGACGCGCCGGAAGGCCGGTTCGGCAATCTGCTGCGGCACAGCTCGCTGTCCATCACGGCGTCGCTGGCCAGCGGCCTGCCGTACACGCCGACGACGAACTTCCTCGGCACGGCCCGGCTGGAGCGCAACTCCGGGCGTGCGCCGACCACGTTCACGACCAACCTGCAGGCGACCAAGGAGTTCCGGATCGCGAACATCCGGTACGGCGCGTTCCTGCGCATCACGAACCTGTTCGACAACAAGAACTGCATGTCGGTCTTCCAGTCCACGGGCCAGTGTGACACGGGCTCGCTGGCGAGCGTCCGGCTGTTCCCGTCGGCGGCGCCGGGCACGGCGGCGAGCTACCCGGAGACCGGCTACCTCACGACGCACATGGACCGTCCGCACATGATGGCCGGACGGCGGCACATCACCACCGGGCTGCAGATCAGCTTCTGACGCGGGAGGCGCGGGGCTCCCGGCCCAGGGCCGTGGGGCCCCGCGCGGCACGCGGAGACCTATCGACAGTCGACCCGCCGTGTAGCGGCGGCGTGAGCAACGGACGGAGCGTTCATGATATCGATGATGGAGTCGAACATGACCCGTGCGAGGGGCCGGAGGGGCGCCCGCTTGCTACTCGTGGCACAGGTGCTGGCGGCCCTGGCGCCCTTCGCCGCCGCGCCGCTGGGTGCGCAGGATGTGCGCAGCCGCTCGCCGTTCAATCTGGCCGCATCGCGGGACTTCGCGGTGACCGGCATGCGGGCGGGGAGCGCGCACCGCATCTGGGTTTCGAACGCCGGCGTGATCGACGCGCAGCAGCAGATGCAGGGGCTCGGCGCGCTCCAGGTGCAGCGCGGGAGCTCGTTCTACTCGCAGGTGAGCGAGATCACGCTGTGGGCGACGACGGGGCCGCGGGACTACCAGGAGGCGCTGCCGTCGAACCCGAGCCTGGCGAACGCGCGGGGCGACGGCTACACCGTGAGGTTCAACCGCAACGTGGACCCGGTGCGCCTGGACTGGGGGCCGCGTGATGGCGCGCTGGGCTTCCTGCACCGCGGCAGGCGGACGCCGTCGCCGGGCGAGTCGGCGCCGGCGTGCCTGAACCACGCCGCGGACCTGGTCCCGCCCGGCATCACCCTCATGGCGGGCAGCGACTGCCCCGAGACGTGGGGACTCGATGGCTGGTTGGGTGACCGGCCGATCTCGTTCTCCGCGTGGCGGCGCCTCCAGGAGCAGCAGGGCACGAGCTTCCGCTTCGATTTCGCGAGCGTGCCCGACGAGCTGAAGGAAGAAGGGTTCCTGGGCGACAACTTCGCCACCTTCGGCGTCATCAACGACTACAACCAGGAGGTCCGGCAGCGCTTCGGCTCGGTGCTGCAGGGCGGCGTCGGCACTCCACAGGAGGCCGGCTACCCGCTGGGCCTGGAGTGGAAGTTCGACGCCTTCAACATGACGTCGCTGCCCGGCGTGGTCTTCTGGCAGGCGACGGTCACCAACAAGTCCAACGAGATCTACGCGCGCGGGATCGACTACCGCGACCTGCGCCTCGGGTTCATGCTGCGGCATCCGCGGATCCGGGCGCGGGCGGGCTACGACGTGCGCCGCGGCGCGGTGGTGATGAACCACCTCGGGCACAACGCGACGTGTGACAGCGCCCGCTCGATCCCGGCGACCGGTTTCGCCACCGAGGCCTTCTTCGGCAACTGCTCGAGCGCGCGGGACGGGACGCAGGGCTTCCTGATGGGCAGCATGGCGCTCGTCTTCCTGAAGAGCCCGATCGGCGACCTGCGCAACAAGCTGCTGTCGGATCCGGGCAGCGCGTTCTATCAGCCGGACAACCCCGCGGCGGGCGACACGATCACGTTCAACATCGGCCGCGCCTGCGGCGATGCGTGCATCGGCGAGCAGTTCCTGACGGACAATCCGCGGCGTGCGTACGGCGTGCTCGCGTCGAAGGAGGCGGACGCGTTGGCGGGCCGGCCGCCGAACTCGCTCGCTGTCTTCGATTACTGGAACCTCTTCCACCCCGCCAACGGCTACCCCTACGGGGACGGGACGGTGGTGGACCTGAGCAATCCTCGGGCGGGCGGCGGGTTCAACTACGCGGTCCCTGGCGCTCCGGGCAGCCCGTACCCGATGTGGGACTACAACCACGATGGGCAGCCGGACACGCTGTTCATCGACATGTGCAACCCGACGACGCACGAGTGCGCCAACATGTGGTCCGACACGTTCCCGGACCGCTCCATCAACTTCATCTGGAAGCAGGTCTGGGTGGGTGTCGGCCCGATCGATCTGCCGGTCGGCGCGAGCACGTCGTTCGTGCTGGCCATCATCGCGCGGCCGGACTCGGCGTCCATGGAGCAGGCGATCGACAACGCGATCACTCTGTACCAGAACTTCTTCGTAGCGCCGACGCCGGCCCCTGCGCCGCGGGTGATTGCCGCGCACACGCGTGCGGTTGGCGAGACGCGGACGGCGTCGGTGACGTTCACGCTGGACAACAGGGTGGGCCGGTGGACGGACCCGTACCTCGAGTTCCTGGCGAACGAGATCCGCAACGCCGCCCCGGGGACGCCGGCGGCGGAGCTGCGCGACCTGAACCCGTGGCTCCCGGACTCGTTGCTGAACCGGGCGCGGAATCCGGTACGGCGCATCCTGGTCTACAAGTCGTGCAACCCGGACGCGACCACGCTGGTGTACACCAGCTCGACGAGCGCGTCGGCGTGTGTCACCGGCGTGATCCGTGACACGCTGGGCACGAACCGGGGGCCCTCTGCGTACGCGCAGATCACGGACCTGAACCAGACGACGTATACCGATTCCAACGTCGGGGCGGGCCAGAGCTACCTCTACGCCTTCGTGCCGGAGACGTACGGCGCGGTCTTCCCGATCGTGCGACGCGCGCCGGACGGCTCGATGTTCGTGCGCGACTCGGTCTTCGTCGCGCCGAGCGCGCCGCTGCCGACGACCAAGGCGGCGCCGAACGTGGCCGTGGTCTACATCCCGGCGTCGCGGCAAGCGGGTGGCGCGGGTGCCGGGATCGAGTACGTCCGGGAGACGGACGGCTCCACGATCCACCGGCAGATCCTGCCGCAGCTCGGCCCGGCCCAGCCGGTGATCACGACGTGGGGCGACGTGATCCCGTCCGTCGTGGACTCCGTCTCCACCTCGCAGACGATCAAGGTCGTCTTCGGCGACACGATCATCGTGCGGGACTACGGCCCGGCGGGCAGCCTGCAGGTGGACTCGACGCGGGTCGAGCTCGTCCGGACGGTCATCACGGACTTCACGTACTCGGGCGCGCTGACGACGCGCACGGCGACGCCGGTCTATGAACGCGCCGACGTGCTCGTGTACACGTCGCACAAGGCGGGCGGGATCCCGGTGAACGCAGCCACCGATGTCGAAGTCGAGACGGAGGTGGTGGGCGATCGGCGGGTCGACACCCGGCGCCTGGTGGGTGGCGGCGTCGTGCTCGCGGTGGAGTCGGGCAATGAGCGTCCGCTGTTCGTCTCGAACGTGATGCCGACGTCGACGACGACGTTCCCGCAGTTCACTCCTGCTTCGTTCCTGTCGTCGGACGATTTCCGTGGGGTCACGATCACCGTGCTCTCGCGGGCGGCGTATCCCGCGACGTTCCGGCAGGCGTTCTACCTGGACAACGACAGCCTGCAACTGAACCCGGTCATCACGACCCCGCTGTCGCTGGGCTGGGTGACCGGCGGCACGGGGCTGGCGAGCCGCGGCCTGGGCACGGGGCACGGCCAGTACGAGATCCGGTTCGTGGACACCGAGTACGGCCCGCGGGCGCCGTTCTCGGCGAGTCTCGGCGCGGCTGGCCTCTCGGATGCGCTTGCGGCGTCGCTCGCCCAGCGCGCGGTCGGCAGCCGCACCGCCGTGGACGCGGCGACCGCCGCCGCGGTGGGCCGGGCCCTGGGCATCGACGTCACGGAGGCCGACCTGATCTCGGTGACGCTGCCGTTCACCGTGCGGAACGCTTCCTATGACCGGCCGGTCACGGTGGCGATGCTGCGTGCGGACAAGCAGCAGACGGCGCTGTTCGGCAGCGGGATCGACACGGTGCGCGTGAACGTGCCGGCCGACCACTGGATCCCCGGTGAGCGGCTGATCTTCCTCGAGGACGTCGAGCTGGGCACGGTGTCCGACGGGACCGTCAGCAGGCGGACCGAGAAGACGGTGACGTTCTATCCCGCGACGCTCGGCTGCGGCACGGCGGCGAACACGGTCAACTGCAACCCGATCACGGGCCGCGGGCAGACCGGTTGGGCGGGCGTCACGCCCGGCTACACGCTGGTCGTGCGGTACGCCGTTCCGCTGCGTTCCGGCAAGGAGTTCGAGTTCAACGTGGTCGGCGCCCGGTCCGGGTCTGCGATCACCAGCATCACCCAGGCGGACCTGGATGCGATCAAGGTGGTGCCGAACCCGTACATCATGTTCTCGACGTTCGAGCAACAGCGGGGCGGCAGTGCGCGGATCATGTTCACGCACATGCCGCCGAGCGGCACCCTGCGCATCTACACGGTGTCCGGGATCCTGGTGCAGGAGATCAAGTGGACGGAGGAGGACCTCGCGGGGGCGGGAGACCTGTTCTTCGACCTGCGCACCCGTGAGGGGACGGAGATGGCCAGTGGCCTCTACCTGTACATGGTGATCGCCCGGGACCCGGCCACGGGGGCCGAGCGGAGGAAGGTCGGGCGCTTCATCGTCATTCGCTGATGGAGGCGATCATGCCTTTCGGCAATCTGATGCGAACGGTCGCCCTGAGCCTGGGTCTCGCGGTGGCGGCGGCCAACGGGCTCGCTGCGCAGTCCCGCACGGGCACGGCCCGCCAGCCGGCGCCGGGCGACGACGTGTACCGCATTGCGAACCGGGGCGCGGCGTTCCTGGAGCTGGGGGTCGGCGCGCGGGCGCTCGCGCTGGGCGGCGCGTACGTCGCGCTGGCCGAAGGTGCGACCGCGCTCTATTGGAATCCTGCCGGGATCGCAGACGTCCCGGGCATCGCGGCCTCGCTGAGCTACGAGACGCTCTACGACGACTCGGGGCTGACGAATTCGTTCGCGGCGTTCGCGGTGCCCGTCGGCGCCGGGGCGGCGGGGCTCGCCGTGACGTACTTCTCCTCCGGCAAGATCGAACGCACCACCGAACGCTACCCCGAAGGCGGTGACCCGACGGCGGGGCAGTACGTCGAGTGGAGCGGACTCGCGATCGGCGCGAGTTACGCGCGGCAGATCACGGATCGTCTCTCCCTCGGCGGCACGCTGAAGTTCGCGCAGGAGGGGATCTCGTTCGCGCGCGCGACCTACTTCGGCGGCGACTTCGGCGTCCGGTTCCGCACGGGGCTCTACGGCATCACGCTCGGCGCAGCGCTGACCAACCTGGGGTCCCGCGGGCGGATGGAAGGGCCGGCGGTGGACCGCACGCTCACGCCAGGGGACGACCCGCGGCTGCCGACGCAGCGCGACATCCCGATCCAGCTCCGGCCGGACGCGGTGCTGATGCCCGCGGCCATCCGCTTCGGTGTTCGCACGGAGCTCCTGGGCACGCCGTACTCCGTCTTCGGCAGCGGCAACCCCGAGCACAAGCTCACCATGCTGGCCGAGATGGTGGACGCGATCAACGCGCCGACGTTGCCGATGGTGGCGTTCGAGTACGGCTTCCGGAACCTGTTCTTCGTCCGCGGCTCCAAGCTGTTCCGGGGAGCGGCCGAGGCGGAGAACGACTTCACCAGCGGGCTGGCCGGCGGATTCGGCGTGCGCGTGCCGGGGCTCGGCCGAACGCTGGCCATTGACTACGCGTACCGGAGCGTCGAGCTGGGCTCGAACCAGAGCATCTCGATCGAGTTCGGATTCTAACCCTACGGGCTGAACCATGAGAGACTCCTGGCACGCCATCCGCCGCGGCAGCATCGCCCTCGCAATGGTGCTGCTCGGCACCGGGCCGCTCGACGCGCAG
>QGVH01000046.1 GCA_003242735.1 bacterium
TTCGTGTGGCCGCCGAGCTTCGCGCTCGCGCGCGCGTACGTGGACCAGCTCGAGCGCTCCGGCGGGCTGTCGGCGGACCGCATCGCCGCGGTGCGGCGGGAGCTGGCCAGCGCGGAGCGCGCCTCGGGTGCCGAGCGCCGCGCCGTCCTGACCCGGCTGGCGGCGCAGCTCGAGGGTGATGCGGCCAGCTCGCGCGACGCGAAGAAGGTGCGCATGCTGGTGGACGCCGTACGAGACCTGGCCGCGGAGTCCTGACGCGGCGACCGCGTCCACCGACGCGCCGACTCGGCGCGGCGACCGGGCCGGCACAGCGTGCCGGCCCGGTCGCGTTTCCCTTCCAAACCCTCCCGCTCTCCCGTTCGACGCGGCCGGCTGGCGCGGGGGCGCCGCGCGCCCCAGAATACCGTGGTCCCTTTCCGAGGAGAGCGTCGATGCGGTTGTGGACGACCCCACGGCGCCGCAGGGCGGCCTCCGCTGCGCTCGCGGCCGCCTCAGCGTTCACCCTCGCCCTCGCCGGGTGCGCGGCGCGACGCGCCCCCGCGGATCGGACGGTGCTGCGCATCGTGCCCCACGCGGCGTGGGAAGCCCAGCGGCCGCTGGGCTACGCGGCGGACGCGGACCGGCGCAACCTCCGTCCCGGCGACCGTCTCACCTTCCACGACCTCGTCGTGGAGGTCGTGGCGACGGAGGTGGACTCGGCGACGACGGCAGCTCCCCCACGCGCCGCGGCCTCGGGCGACGTCGTCGTGCTCCGGCTCCAGCGTGGCGACGCGCGCGAGGAGCGGCGCGTGCGCGAGGGCGGCGCCTTCGCCTGGGAGGGTTACCGGATCGCCGTCATCGCGATCTACGGGCCCGGCGAGCTGGGGGCCGGACTCGTCGCCCTCGAGGTCGCGACCCTGGCCTCGCTGCCGCCCGCCGTCGCTGCGGCGGACAGCGCGGGCGGCGCCGCGCTGCGGCTCCGGGTGCCCCACCGGATCACGCACATCACCCTGCACCACACCGGCAGCCGCGAGCCGCTGCGCCCCGAGGACGACCCGGTCGAGAAGCTGCGTGGGCTGCAGGCGTGGGGCGCACGTGACCGCAACTGGTGGGACGTGCCCTACCACATGCTCATCGACCTGGACGGCACCATTTACGAGGGCCGCGACTGGCGCTACATGGGCGAGACGAACACGACGTACGACCCGCGCGGCCATTTCCTGATCAGCGTCATCGGCAACTACGGCAGGCAGGAACCCACGCAGGCGCAGCTCGAGGCGATCGCGGACCTCATGGCCTGGGCCGCGGCGCGGTTCGATGTGCCGCTCGACCACATCGGCGGGCACTACCACTACGCGGAGACGAGCTGCCCGGGCGAGCACCTGCGCCGTTATCTCGAGGACGGGACGTTCCGCCGCATGGTCGAGCAGCGGCTGGAGGGACACTGGCGCGGCGAGGCCGCGAGGAGGTGATCTTGACGTTGCGTTGGCCGATGTCCGTGAACGGTGTACGGTTCCCGCGCGGCGCCATGCTCGCCGCGCTGTGCGCGCCGGCGTTCGCGCTCGCAACGGGCTGCGCAGGCGGCGGGCGCGCTCCGGAAGCGCCCGGCGCCGTGGGCGGCCCGCCCCCAGTGGCGCGGGAGTTCCGCGGCGTCTGGGTCGCGACGGTGGGCAACATCGACTGGCCGTCCCGACGAGGCCTGCCGGTAGACAGCCAGAAGGCCGAGCTGCTCGCGATCCTCGACCGCGCGGCGGAGCTGAAGCTCAACGCCGTGATCTTCCAGGTCCGCACCGCGGCGGATGCCGTGTACCTCTCCGAGCTGGAGCCCTGGTCCGAGTACCTGACCGGCACGCAAGGCCAGGCGCCGGAGCCGCTCTGGGACCCGCTCGCCTTCGCCGTGGAAGAGGCGCACAAGCGCGGACTCGAGCTGCACGCGTGGTTCAACCCGTACCGCGCGCGGCACCCGTCCGCGCGCTCGCCCGCCGCGCCGAACCACATCAGCGTGACGCGGCCGGACATCGTGCGGCAGTACGGCACGCATCTCTGGATGGACCCCGGCGAGCCGGACGTGCAGGACCACACCGTCGCCGTCATGCTGGACGTGGTGCGGCGCTACGACGTGGACGGCATCCACATCGACGACTACTTCTACCCGTACCGCGAGCGGGACTCGACGGGGAAGGTCATCGACTTCCCGGACGAGGCGAGCTGGAACCGCTACGTCGCGTCCGGCGGCAAGCTGTCGCGGGATGACTGGCGGCGGAGCAACGTGGACGCGCTCGTCCGCCGGCTCTACCGCGAGATCCACGCGACGAAGCCGTGGGTCAAGTTCGGCGTGAGCCCGATCGGGATCTGGCGACCGGGGCACCCGCCGGTGCCGGAGGCGTGCTGCTTCGACGCCTACGAGCAGATCTACGCGGACGCCCGCAAGTGGTTCGCCGAAGGATGGGTGGACTACTTCGTGCCGCAGCTCTACCGGCCCATGTCCGACACGCTGATGAACTACGGCGTGATGCTCGGCTGGTGGGCGGAGCAGAACGCGAGCGGCCGCCACCTGTACGTGGGCATGATCCCGAGCCGTGTGCGTACCGAGAGGCGGCAGGACGGCTGGCCGCCCGAGGAGATCATCGGCCAGATCTACGTGGCGCGGGGGCACAACGGCGTGCACGGGCACGTGCACTTCAGCGCCCGCGCCCTCATGCACGACAGTCTCGCCCAGCGACTCGCGCAGACGGTCTACCGCTACCCTGCCCTCGTGCCGCCCTCGCCGTGGCTGCCGCGCAGCGTGCCCGGCGCGCCGCGGGTCACGCTCACGGATGACGGGACGGCGCTGTCGCTGGCCGCGGGCCCCGGCGAGCCGCCACGCCTCTGGGTCGTCCGCGCGCGCTACGGCAACCGCTGGAGCGTGGACGTGATCCCCGCCACGCGGACGCGCGTCGCGCTCTCGGGAGATGCGCCGCTGCGCGAGGTCGTCGTCTCCGCCGTGGACCGCGGCGGCAACGAGGGCCCGGCCGTGACGGTCCGGCCCCACGCAGCGGTCGCCGCGGACGCTGCCGGAGCGGCCGGGCGCTGACGACAGGGCGCTGCAGGGCGCTGCTCCGGTGCGGAGGCCGGCGTGGCAACCGCCCGACGCCACGCTGGCCCGACCTGTCCGCGAAACCCTCTGGGTTTCCACGCGGCAAGGCCGGCCGGACCGCACGCCCCTTGATCGGCGTGCGGCTCGGCCGGCCTCACCCGCTCGGGATCCGCGTGGCGGCCCTCGCGCGCGAGTGCACGCCCAGCTTCCGGCGGACGGCTTCCCTGTAGTGGCGATCGGTCGTCACACGAGTCGGGGCGCGATCGTGTGGGGCGCCCGTCCCGCCGCCGCGCCTCAGCTCGCGGGCTGACGTCGGATCCCGAGCCGACGCATGATCTTCAGCAGGCTCGCGTGGTCCGCGAGACCGAGCGCCTCCGCCGTGCGCGTGATGTGCCAGTCGTGGGCGTGGAGCGCTTCGAGCACGATGGCGCGCTCGGCCTCCGCCTTGCGTTCCTGGTAGGTGCGCGGCCGGTCCGCGGCGGCCGCTGCCCCGCCCGGCTGCGCCGCCGCACCGACCAGGACGTCGGCGGGGACGTCATCCACCTCGATCACCTCACCATCCGACGCGATCAGCATTCGCTCGACCGCGTTCCGCAACTCGCGCACGTTGTTCTTCTCCCACCTGTAGCGGCACAGCGCCGCGAGCGCGTCCGGAGAGACGCGCTTCTTTCGCATGCCGAAGCGCGCGCAGAGCTGCGTGAGGAAGTGCTCGACCAGCTCCGGCACGTCCGAGAGCCGTTCCCTGAGCGGCGGCACGCGGATGACGTGCACGTTCAGCCGGTAGAGGAGATCCCTGCGGAACGTGCCTTCCTCGACCGCGCGCTCCAGGTCGCGGTGCGTCGCGGCGACGACGCGCGCCTCCACGGTCACGGTGCGGTCCCCGCCCACGCGGGTGATCTCGCGGTTCTCCAACGCGCGCAGGAGCTTCGCTTGCGCAGCGAGCGGCAGCTCGCCGATCTCGTCCAGGAACAGCGTGCCACGCCCCGCACGCTCGAACGCGCCCTTCCTCTGCCGGTCCGCTCCCGTGAACGCGCCGCGCTCGTGACCGAACAGCTCGCTCTCCACCAGGTTCTCCGGCAGCGCCGCGCAGTTCAGCGCGACGAACGGCTGCTTGGGGTCCGCGCCGAGCGCGTGCAGGTCCCGCGCGACCAGTTCCTTCCCTGAGCCGCTCTCGCCCAGGATCAGCACCGGGCTGGGGATCGGCGCGAGACGGCGGATCTCCTCGCGCAGGCGCTGCATGGCCGGGCTCGAGCCGATGAGCGACGTCTCCGCGTCCAGCCGCGCGCGCAGCGTCTTCACCTCATCCACGAGCCGGCCGCGCTCCAGCGCGTTCCGCACCTCCTGCACCACGCGCTGCACCGGCTCCGCCTTGTCGATGAACGCGAACGCACCGAGCCGCACCGCGCGCACGCAGCGGTCGAAGTCGCCCGTGCCCGTGTAGACGATGACCGGCGTGTCCAGCCCCATCTCCCGCATGCGGCGCAGCACCTCGAAGCCGTCCATGCCCGGCATCTCGAGGTCCAGGATCACGCAGTCCAGCTCCTCGTCGCGCAACGCCTCCAGCGCCTCCGGGCCGGAGGTGGCGATGCGTACGCGCCAGCCGCCCAGCCGCTGGAGGTCGTAGGCGTACTGCTCGGCCATGGCCAGGACATCGTCGACGACGAGGATCCGTGTCACGCGTGGCTCCGGTACGGTTGCAGGTGAAGTGGGAGCATGGCCGCTCGGCCCGGCGCCGCCCGCGGCGGCGGGCCCTGTGCATGCGGTGTGGCGCCGACTTCACGCCGCGGCGACGCCCCACACGCGGGCTCGGGCCTTTCGGCCGCGGGGTCGTGGATGGACGTACTCGCCCGCCGCGCCGCGCGTTCCGTGCACGGCCGGGGGCGTGCGCTCCGAGGGCGTGCCGGCCGCCCGCGCGAGACGCCGGTTGCGGGCGCGCACGGCCCCGTTGTACGGTTGGGGCGGTCCTGCCCGAACCCTACCGTATTGCCGGGAGACTGCCCATGCGTACCTGGCGTGAATGGTTTCCCCGCGTGCTGATCGAGTCGGCCCTGGTGGTGTTCGGCATCCTGCTGGCGCTGGCGGCGGACGGCTGGTGGGAGTCGAGGAAGGAGCGCCGAATGGCCCAACAGGCGCTGGACAGCTTCATCCGGGAGATCCGCATGAACCGCGAGAGCCTCCGGCGCATCATGCCGTACCCCGCGGAACTGTACTCCCAGTTCCAGGCGCTGAGCGACGCGGGCTCGGTCCGGACGTTCGACGACCTGCGCAAGATCGAAGGCTTCCACGGCTTCCGGCCCGCGTTCCTGACGGACACGGCCTGGCGCACCGCGCTCGCCACAGGAGCGCTCACCCACATGGAGTACGAGACCGTCGCCCGCCTGTCCGCGCTCTATACGGCCCAGCAGCGGTTCGTCGAGATGAGCCAGCCCGACTTCATCAAAGGCCCGGGGGCGTGGACGGAGGCCAACATCGGCTCGATCGTGCGCAGCGCGGCGATCTATCTCGCCGACGTGACGGCCGGCGAGGAAGAAATGCTCGTATTCTACAACACGACGCTGAACACACTCGGGGCCGGCGATGACCCGTAGGCGAATGGGCCTCGCCGTCCACACTCGGCGGTCTCACCCCTGAACGAGCAACGAACGCGGCGGTTGGCCTTCACGACGCCGCCCTCGACCGGGATCCCGTTCAGCGCTGACGCGCGGGCGCGCGTCAGCGTCGGCATGCGGCGCTGTTCTCCTCCTGGTGCTTTCTGCGCGCGTGCACGCGCAGGGCACGGCCGCGGACTGCCAGCGCGCCGAGGAGCTGCGCGGGCAACGGTCGGCGGCCGCGGTCGCGCACTTCCTGTGCGGTGGAGCAGGTCGTGGCCGATGGCGACTACGCGGCCGCGCGGATCCCCTTCGTCGGGACTCACGCGGGAGAGTGGGGTGGCATCGCACCCACGGGCCGGCGCGTCAGCGTCACCGAGATGTTCTTCTGCCGCATCGAGGCAGGAAGGCTCGCCGAGTGCTGGCAGGAATGGGACGAGCACGGGCTGCGGCAGCAGCTCACGGCGCCTGACCCGGCAGGCGGTTGACGCTGGCGGCACAAACGGCGAGCGCCCCCGTGCGCGAGCGGCCGCCGCTTCCGTACACGGACGCGCTGTACGAGGAGGGCATGCCGCCGTACCGCGAATCGCGCGCGACCTTCCCGGAGGCGCGCTGCGAGCCCGGCGAGCCCGAACGGCCGTCGCAGCGTGCGGCGCGCCGCCACATCCTGTTCGATGAGGCCCGCCGCATGTGGGTCGAGGCCGCGGCCGAGGACGGGTTCGTCTGGGAGGTGTTCGATGCCGACGGCCGCCTGCTCGGCGCGTTCCCCGCGCCCCTCGTGCCTGAGCGACGAGTGCACCGTGTTCGTCACGGTCGCCGGCCCGCACGACGGCGTGCTCGCGGACGAGACGCCCCGAGCCGCGCTAGGGCGCGCGCGTCAGCGGCACGGTGACCGGGAACGGCCTCAGCTCCTTCCCGAGCGTGGCGAGCATGGACGCGTAGTCGTGGCTCGTCAGCCACGGCGCGAGCAGGATCAGCGCGACGCACGCGACGCCCAGGCCCACCGCGAACCAGTCGCCCATCGACCAGTGACCGGTCCAGCTCCCCCATCGCCCCGCGCCCGCCTCGACCACTGTCGGCTCCTTGACCGGCGTATCGGCGCACGTCGCGGCCGGCCCCTGCCGGTGAGCATCCACCTCCGCCTGCCCGCCGTCCGACGCCCGCACCACTGCCGCAGCCGCTGCTTCACCGGCGGCGTTGCCTCTCGACGGGCGGCGCATCACGAGAGCGCGCACGATCTGCGCTGCATCGTCCGCAGACAGCAGCAGCCCGCGCAGCGTGCGCTCCCATGCGGCGAAGCGGCTTCCACCGCGCGCGCCGACCCGCGCAATGGTGCCCACACGGCCCGCGGCCTGGAGCCCCACGATGCCGAACACGACCTCCATGTGCAGCGTCAGGACGAGCGCGAAGAGGACCAGCGCGATGTCCAGCTTGAGCTCCCAGAAGACCTCCGGCAGCACGCCCGCGTCACGCACGTGCCGCTGGCGGATCCACTCCAGCACGAAGTGGCCGGCGACCACGACCAGCAGCCAGAACAGGCCGATCCAGATGCTCAGCACGACAGCCAGACCGACGTACAGGATGACGAAGATCCAGCTGTCGTCGTGATTGACGATCCAGTCTCGCAGTCGTTCGGGCATCTCTCGCAGCCCTCCACGCTCACTGATACGGCCTGCCCGGGTGCAAGGCAACGGGTCGGCCGGCGCGCACGGCCGGCCGACCGCGCGTCGCGTCCTGGCACACGCCTCGCAGGCGGATCCGTCCAGCGCGCCGCCAGGACGCGACGTGGCGGGGCGGCGACCGGGAGGCCCGCGACGACGGCGGACGGCTGCGCAGCCGTGCACCGGAACGGGTCCACAAGAACCATGTTGCGCACGCGGAAGGTCCCATGTCCGAGCACGTCTACAAGTCGATCGAGCTGACCGGTTCCTCGACCGATAGCATCGAGGACGCGGTGCGTGGCGCCATCGAGAGGGCCAGCAAGACCCTGCACAACCTCCGCTGGTTCTCGGTGCAGGAGATCCGCGGCCACCTCGAGAACGGAAAGGTCGCGCACTGGCAGGTGACGCTGAAGGTCGGGTTCACGCTGGACCAGTGAGGGCGAGGAACGCCCGCCGGATGCTGGACGGGTGAAAGGAAGGACCGTCCTCGATCCTGTCCCAGTGGGCGACCGCCGTCACGTCGCCGCCCTACGCGCGCAGCGGATTGCGACCGCAACGCGACGGGCGGCAGACAGAACCACGCCGTCAGCCCCGAAGCGACCACGAATCGGCTCCGGCCTTGATCGGGTCGCCGCACCGCTCCAGTTTCCACCATCGACACGGCACGGGCCGCACGACCTTCACCGGCGCACGCGATGAACGGTAACGACGCCGTGGACTCTGCTCGGGACGACGTCGCCCCCGAGACCTCCTACTCCACGGCCGACGCGAGCGTGGCGACCCACGCGGCGCCCCGCGCACCGCGGTGCGTGAACTGCGGCGCGCTGCGCACCGGCCCCTATTGCGCGCAGTGCGGCCAACGCGAGCAGCTCGGCCGGCACACGCTGCGCGGCATGGCCGCCGCGTTCCTGGGCAGAGTGCTGGACCTGGACCGCGGCTTCCTGCACACCGTGCACGGGCTCACCGTCAGGCCCGGCACGGCGGTGCGCGATTATCTCGCCGGCCGAACCGTGCCGTACACCAACCCGGTTGCATACCTGCTGATCGGTTTGACGGCCTTCGCCGTCTCGGTCAGCGTGCTCGGCGGCACGACCGGCGGCGACGCCGACCGGGCGCTGAACGCCCTCTCCGTGCCCCTCATCGCCGCCGTTTCTCGCCTCCTGTTCTGGCGCACGCGCCTCAACTACGCCGAGCACCTCGTGCTCTGGCTCTACCTCATCGGCCATGTCGCGCTGATCGTCGCCGTCCTGCAAGCCGTCCTCTCGTTGGCGGTCCCCGCAACGCCCGGCACCATCGCCGCCGGCATCGTCATGCTCGTCCTGGGCGGCATCCCCTTCACGTACTGCGGCTGGGCGTGCAGCCGCGTCTTCCCTTCTCGCCCCTGGCGCGCCGCTGCTGGCGGCCTCGTCGCGCTGGCCGTCGGCGTGGCGCTGTGGCTCGTCGCGCTGGTCGTGATCGTCCGGGTGGTGCGGAGCTAGCCTCGAGCGCGTTTCGGATCACGCCCACGTGCACACACCGCATGGCGAGGGATCGGGCGTCGCTCGGCGGACGCATCCCCGTGAGGTCCCTATGGGCCCGGACCTCGTCCTCCTGGGTGCGAATCTTGCATCCCACCGCGCGCCGCGGAAGAGGACCAGAGATCCCCGTGACCCGAGCCGGAGTATGCGCCCAGGCGTCAAACCCGGCACCGGTAGACTCGCGGTAGGTCTCGCCGTCTACCTCGTGCTCGCCGTTCCGCTGTTCGCCTACCTGTGGTCGACGCTGAACGAGCTCCTCGCGGGTGACATCCGACCCGTGCGCCTGGGGATCGCCGTCGTCGTACTCCCCCTCTTCATCGCAGTCCTCTACCTCATGGTCCGCTCGATCCACCGCTGGGAAGCGCGGCGTCAGGCCGCCGTCTCGGGCGGATCCGGCGAAGGAGGGTGACATGGCCGAGGACACGCATGACCCGCTGTCCACCGGGTCCACACGACCCGAGGACACCGAACTGGCCCCCGAGGAAGAGCCGGTGGTGATCGGCACGCTGTTCCTGTCCATGCTGCTGCTCATCGGGATCATGGGCGCGTGGATCGTGATCTACCTGATCATGCTCAACCGGTAGGGGCGATGAGGATCGAGACCTACGAGAAGGCGTACCTCGCGCTGGGTGGGGCCTCGCTCGTCGCGGCGCTGCTCGTTTTGCTGTACACGAGCGTCGTGATGGACATCCACCTGCCCTCGCGATCCACGCAGGTGGACCCCCAGACGGTCCGGACCACGCCGCCGTTCGACCAGCTCGGCGTCAGGCAGACGGGTCCCGGGCAGTACGAGGCGGTGATGCTGGGCCAGGCGTGGGCGTTCCTGCCACAGGAGATCCGCGTGCCGGTGGGCGCGGAGGTCACGTTCACCGTCACCACGCCGGACGTGATCCACGGCTTCATGATCGCCGGCACGCGCGTGAACCTGATGTTGATCCCGGGGCAGGTCTCGCGCATGACGTACACGTTCCGTCGCCCAGGCGAGTACGCGCTCATCTGCCATGAGTACTGTGGCCTGGGCCATCAGGGCATGGTCGGCCGGGTGATCGTCGAATGAGTGCGGCGACCGTATACGATCCGGCGGGGTTCGCGCTGCCGGACACGCAGAAGCGCTTCCTGCGCTGGACGATCTACATCGGCTACGGCGCGCTGATCGCGGGGATCTTCCACGGCCTGGCGAACGCGCTGTCGTTCGCGGGGATCGACATCCTGCCGTACTTCCCGCGGCTGCGCGGCTATTACCAGGGGCTGACCGCCCACGGCGTGGCGAACGTGCTGGTGTTCACGTTCGCGTTCGCGAACGGGTTCCTGTCGCTCATGACGGCGCGGGCGCTGAGCCGGCCGCTCGTCCCGTGGCTGGTCTACGCCACGTTCGGCACGCTGCTGCTGGGCAACATCCTGGTGGTGTACGCGATCGTCACGAACCAGGCGTCGGTGCTGTTCACGGCGTACGCGCCGCTCCAGGCGCACTGGACGTTCTACGTGGGCCTGGTGTTCGTGGTGGTGAGCACGTGGCTCGCGCTCCTGAACATGCTGGTGGTGCTGGGGCGATGGAAGCGGGACAACCGTGGCGCGCGGATCCCGTTGCTGGCGTTCATCTCCGTGATCTCCTACGTGATGTGGTTCCTGGCGTCGCTGCCGATCGCGGTGGAGTTCCTGGGCTTCCTGATCCCGTGGTCGCTGGGCGCCTACGGCGGCCGCGTGGATCCGCTGCTCACGCGGACGCTGTTCTGGTTCACCGGCCACGCCATCGTGTACGCCTGGCTGCTGCCGGCTTACGTCTCGTGGTACGCGCTCGTGCCGCGGCAGGCGGGTGGCGTGCTGGTGAGCGACCCGCTGACCCGCGTCGTCTTCATCCTGTTCCTGCTGCTCTCGATCCCCACGGGCTTCCACCACCAGTACACGGACCCCGGGATCTCGGAGCAGATGAAAGCCTTCCACGCCGTGCTCACCTTCGGCGTCTTCTTCCCGAGCCTGGCCACGGCGTTCTCGGTGGTGGCGGCGCTGGAGATCGGCGGCCGGCGGCGGGGCGGGCAGGGGCTGCTCGGCTGGGTGCTGAAGCTGCCGTGGAACGATCCGTCCGTGGTCGCCCAAATGCTGGCGATGGTCGTGTTCGTCTTCGGCGGCATCACGGGCCTGATCAACGCCAGCTTCAGCATGAACCAGATCGTCCACAACACGACGTGGGTGCCCGGCCACTTCCACATGACCGTCGGCACGGCCGTCGCCCTGACGTTCGTCGGCGTGGCGTACTGGATGATCCCGTACCTGACGGGCCGGGCGCTCTGGGGCCGGAAGCTGGCGCTCGCCTCGTCGTGGATCTACACCATTGGCGTGCTCATCTTCGCGCGCGGCATGATCTCCGCCGGGCTCCAGGGCATGCCGCGGCGCACGTTCCACGTGATGGCCGGCTATCGCAGCCCGGAGTGGGAGCTGGGCGGGATCCTGACGGGCATCGGCGGCACGATGATGTTCATCGGCCTGTTCCTCTTCTTCGTGATCATGGGTATGACGATCATCGCGGGGAAGAAGGGTGAACAGCCGAAGGACATCCCGGTGGCGCGCACGCTCATCGCGCCGTCGTTGACCGGCTGGCAGCCGTACCTGGACCGGATCGGCCTCTGGGTCATCGCCGCGATCGCGCTGGTGCTGATCGCCTACATGCCGTTCTTCCTGACCTACACGCCACGCTTCCTCTCGCCGGGGTTCAGGCTGTACTGAGCGCCGCCGGTTGGTCGGCACGGCGGGCCACGGCATTCGGTCGCCTTCGACCGTATCCCGGCCGGCGTCGCGCCCCGGCGCAGGCCGGCAGCCCCGGCGGAGCGCGTCGGCCGGCCACCTTCGTGGCGCCGGCCGGCAGTCGTCCGTCGCGTCGGCCGCTGCCAGTTCGCTGCCCGGCCGTGCTCTGGCACGTGCCTCGCAACGCTTGCCTGCTGGCGCATCGACACGGAGGAGGTGGGGATGGCGCATGCGAAGGCCGCGCTCGAGCGCCTGTTCGGCGCGATCGAAGCCAGGGATGTCGAGGCGATCGCCGACCTGCTGGCCGACGACGTCACGCTGGAGACGGAGATGCTCGCCACGCCCATCCAGGGCAAGCAGACGCTGTACGACATGATGGCGGGCAGCATGGACGCGTACGAGTCCGTCCGGATCGAGCCCCGCGAGATCATCGAGTCAGGCGACAGTGCGGCGGCGCTGGTCACGGCGCACGCCCGCCTCGGCAGCGATCTCGAGGTGCTCGGCGAGACGCTGCCCACCGCCGGCAAGGAGCTGAGCGTCGTCGGCGCGGTGTTCGTGCGCGTGGACGACGCAGGGAAGATCACGCGTCTCTCGCGCGTACGGGACACGTTCGGCGTGGTCCAGCAGCTCGGCCTCTCGCCCGAACGGATGCGGGCGCTGGCGAACAAGTTCGAGCAGCAGGCGAGGGAGCAACGGCGGGCCGCCTGACGGCGGGCAGTCCAGGGCGGGTCGGACGGATGGTGGGTGCGGGCCCGGCGGCGGCCGACGCCCGTGTCGCCGCCGCCGGGGCCCGGCATGGTGTCACTCCTGCCGCGACGCTTCGGCCAGCTCCCGGACCGCGGCAGCCATGGCGCGCACGCGCTCCGGGTCGGACGAGCGTGCGACGTCCGCGTCCAGCGAGGCCGCGAGTGCCTCGAGCCGCTCGGCCCGGAGGGCGCCCGTCGTCGCCTCGGCCAGGTCGAGCGCGGCGGCGATGGCGCTGGTGCGCGCGGGCGGGAGTCCGCCGTTGCGGATGAGCTGGTCCAGGTACGCGCGGACCACGGGGAACGCGGGTGGCCAGACGATGCGCGGCTGGCTCTGCGGGTTGTACTGGTCCAGGACCACGAGCTTCGCCGCCTCGATCTCGTTCTTCGAGAGGTACTCGCTGGGAACGAGCTCGAGGATGTCGAGCCCGCGGGCGAGCTCGGAACTGTAGATGTAGCCGTTGTACCAGTAGGCGCCCCACGAGCCGCC
>QGVH01000047.1 GCA_003242735.1 bacterium
GCGCGAACCTCGCGAACCTGCTGCTCGCGCGCGCGGCCGGCCGCCGCCGCGAGCTCGCGGTGCGCGCCGCGCTGGGCGGGTCGCGCGGCCGGATCGCGCGGCAGCTCCTCACCGAGAGCGTGGTCCTCGCGCTGCTCGGCGGCGCGCTCGGCGTGTTCCTGGCCTGGCTCGCGCGGGACGTGATCGTCGCGCTGGGCGCCGGGCAGGTCCCGCGCCTCTCGGGAGTCGACGTCGACGCGCGCGTGCTCGCGTTCACCGCAGCGCTCTCCGTGCTGACCGGCGTGCTGTTCGGCATCGCGCCGTCGCTGCGCGCCGCGCGCGCCGACGTGAACGCCGGGCTCAAGGCGGATGCGCGCGGCGGCGCCGACCGGCGCCAGACGCGGTTCCGTGCCGCGCTCGTCGCCGCGGAGGTCGCGCTCACCGTCGTGCTGCTCGCGGGCGCCGGCCTGCTGGTGCGCAGCCTCGCGAGCCTGTACGCCGTGAACCCCGGCCTCGAAGCGGACGGCGTGCTGACGTTCCGGCTCAGCCCGCCGTTCAACGGCTACGAAACCGATGCACGCGTCCACGCGCTCTACGACCGCGTGCTCGAGGGGATGGCCGCGCTGCCGGGCGTCGAGTCCGCCGGCGCGACCAACATCCTGCCGTTCAGCGGCGGATACTGGCGCTTCTCATTCCTGCCGGAGGGGCGGCCTGCTCCCGAGCGGCGCGAGGACACGCCCGGCGCGGAGATCCGCACCGCGACGCCCGCGCTGTTCGCCACGCTGCGCACGCCGGTGCTCCGCGGCCGCGGGATCGAGGAGCGCGACCGCGCGGGTGCGACGCCCGTCGTCGTCATCAACCAGGCGCTCGCCGACGCGTACTTCCCGGGCGAGGACCCGATCGGCAGGCGGATCCAGCTCCAGGACGGCGTGCGCGAGATCGTCGGCGTCGTCGCGGACGTCCGGCAGTTCGAGCTGGCGAAGCCGGCCGAGCCGGTGCTGTACATCCCCTTCGCGCAGGCGCCGTTCTGGCTGACGTCGAACGCGTACGTCGTCCTGCGTACGGCCGGCGACCCGATGGCGCTCGCGGCCGGCGCGCGCGCCGTCGTGCGCGAGCTCGACCCGCGCATCCCGGTGTCCGAGCCACGGAGCATGGACGACGTCATCGGCGCGACCGTCGCGACGCCGCGCTTCCGCACCACGCTCCTCTCCCTCTTCGCCGCCCTCGCCTTCACGCTCGCCGCGATCGGGATCTACGGCGTCGTCGCGTACGGCGTCGCCGAACGCAGGCGCGAGATCGGCATCCGCATGGCCCTCGGCGCACGCGCGGGCGAGGTCCTCGGCATGGTCGTGCGGCAGGGGCTGCGGCCCGTGCTCGTCGGGACGGCGCTGGGCCTGCCCGGCGCACTCGCGGCCGGCCGGCTGCTCCGGAGCATGCTGTTCGGCATCGGCCCGACCGACCCCGTCACCTTCCTCGGCGTGCCGCTGCTGGTCGGCCTCGTCGCTGTGCTGGCGAGCGCGCTGCCCGCCCGCCGCGCGGCGCGGATGGACCCGGTCAGCGCGCTGCGCGCGGAGTAGGGCGGTAAGCCCGGTCACGCGCGCGGCGAGCTCAGCGCTGGAGCGAGTCGAGGCGCGCGGCGCGGTCCGAGATCCTGTCCGCGGCGTCGAGCGCACGTTGCACGGCGCCGGCGCCCGGCAGCGCGGACGCTCCGATGATGCTGTCGCGCTGCTGCTGCGTGAGGGGTTCGCGGGCGGGCGAGTCGGGTGCGCCGTCGGCCGGCGTGCCGCCGCCGCACGCGGCGAGGGCGAGGAGCGCGAGGGGTACGAGAAAGCGTGCGAGCATGCCGGCCTCCCGTCCGGATGCGTGGCTCCGGGGTTCCCAATTCTAAGCGGGCTCCCCTGCGGACGGAACCCTCCCGCCTTGCCAGACCCGCCGTTCGCACAATAACTTGCGCGACAGATCAAAGGCTTCCGTACCTGGCGGGGTCGCCCGCGACGGCTGTCCACGCGCGGACGGCCCCGCTTCGCGCCTGCCCAGCCCGCACGGAGTGCGAACGACGTGAATCGAATGGGTCGGCGGCTGCCGACAGCTCTGGGGGCCGTCCTCGTCACGGCGGCGTGCGGCTCACGGACCCCGGCCGCGGCGCCGGCGCCCGTGCGCCCGGCCACGGGCGGCGGCCCTGATGCCGCGACGATCTCCGCGGAAGCACGGCGGCGGCCGTACACCGTCGAGGACGTGCGCTTCATGCAGCACATGATCGTCCACCACGCCCAGGCGCTGGCGATGACCGCGCTGGTCCCCGAGCGGACACAGAGCGAGGCCATTCGCTTCCTCGCCGAGCGGATCGAGGTCTCGCAACGGGACGAGATCGCCCTGATGCAGCAGTGGCTGCGGGAGCGCGGCGAGCACGTGCCGGAGGTCGGCGCCGACGGCACCGTGCACGGGGCCGCGCACGGCGAGGCGGCCATGCCGGGGATGTTGACCGCGGAGGAGCTGGCGCGGTTGGAGCAAGCGCGGGGCGAGGAGTTCGACCGGTTGTTCCTCGAGCTGATGATCCGCCACCACGAAGGCGCGCTCGTGATGGTCGGTGAGCTGTTCGCCGCTCCCGGTGCGGGGCAGGACCCGGAGGTCTTCCGCCTGGCGATGGACGTGGATGCGGACCAGCGGGCGGAGATCCGCCGGATGCAGGCGATGCTGCAGCAGTGAGGAGCGAGAGCGGCGGGCGCCGCCCCTTCACGCAGTGTTCGCCCCTCGAGCCCTGTGACGTTGGACCAGGAGAGGTCGCGATCATGAGAACGAGAAAGCTGACCGTGTTGGCGCTGTCTCTGACCACTGCGGTGGGGGCGTGCGCGGCAGGGGCGAGCGGGCCCGAGGCGCCGGCGCCGGCCCGTACGGCGGCGGGCGCGGACCCGCGTGTGGGGCTGCGCGGGGGGTGGTTGGACGCGGAGTCGGCGGCGAGGAACCTGGTGCACCTCGCGCACCGTCCTCCGTCGGAGGGTTTCTTCAACCCGCGCGATCCGGGCGACTTCGCGTTCGCGCACTCCGACCTGGCGTTCCAGGGCAACTTGGTGTTCCAGGGCAGTTACCACGGGGTCCAGGTCTGGGACATCTCGGATCCGCGGAACCCGCGGTTGCGGGCGAAGTTGGTGTGCCCCGGCGGGCAGGGTGACGTCTCGGTGTACGGGAACCTGCTGTTCGTGTCGGTGGAAGAGCCGCGTGGGCGGGTGGACTGCGGGACGCAAGGCGTCGCTCAGCAGGTCAGTCCCGAGCGGTTCATGGGCGTCCGGATCTTCGACATCACCGACCTGGACAACCCGCGGCAGGTCGCGGCGATCCAGACGTGCCGGGGCTCGCACACCCACACGCTCGTCACGGAGCCGAACGACTCCGACCACATCTACGTCTATGTGCAGGGCATCAGCCGGGTTCGCCCTGCGGAGGAGCTGCCGGGCTGCTCCGGGCTTCCGCCGGAGCAGGACCCGAACACCTCGTACTTCCGCATCGAGGTCATCCGCGTGCCGCTGGCCGCCCCGGAGAGGGCGGAGATCGTGAACGAGCCGCGCATCTTCGCGGATGCGGCTACGGGCACGATCGCGGGGCTCTGGCCCGGCGGCGACCACGGCCCGGGCACGCAGCGGACCGAGCGCACGGACCAGTGCCACGACATCACGGCCTACCCGGCCATCGGCCTCGCCGCGGGTGCGTGCTCCGGCAACGGCATCCTGCTGGACATCCGCGACCCGGCGAACCCCAAGCGGATCTCCGAGGTCATCGACCCGAACTTCGCCTACTGGCACTCGGCGACCTTCAACAACGACGGCACGAAGGTCGTGTTCACGGACGAGTGGGGCGGCGGCGTCGCGCCGCGGTGCCGCGCCACCGACCGGCCCGAGTGGGGCGCCAACGCGATCTTCCGGCTGGAGAACGGCAGGCTCGCCGAGCGGCCGGCCGGCTACTTCAAGGTCCCGGCCCCGCAGTCGGACGTGGAGAACTGCGTGGCGCACAACGGGTCGCTCATCCCCGTGCCCGGCCGCGACATCATGGTCCAGGCCTGGTACCAGGGCGGCGTCTCGGTCTTCGACTTCACGGACCCGGCGAACCCGGTCGAGATCGCGTTCTTCGACCGCGGGCCGGTCAACCCGGACCGCCTGACACTCGGGGGGTACTGGTCCGCGTACTGGTACAACGGAGTCATCGTCGGGTCCGAGATCGGGCGGGGGCTGGACATCTTCGAGCTCGTTCCCAGCGAACACCTGACGCAGAACGAGATCGAGGCGGCCAAGCTCGTGCGCTTCGACGAGTTCAACCCGCAGCTCCAGCCGCGGATCGAGTGGCCGGCGAGCTTCGTGGTCGCGCGGGCGTACGTGGACCAGCTCGAGCGCGGCCGTGGGCTGTCCGCTGACCGGATCGCCGCGGTGCGCGGCGCTCTGGACCGTGCGGAGCGGGAGGGGGGCGAGCAGCGGCGCGCCACGTTGACGGCGCTGGCGGCAGAGCTGGAGCGAGACGCGGCGGGCTCGAGGGACGCTGCGCGCGTGCGTGCCCTGACCGCGGTCGTTCGGGACCTGGCGAGCTCCGGAGCCGAAGACTGAACCCGGTGGAGCCATGTCCGAGACCCTCGTGCTGGAAGGCGTGAGCAAGCGGTACGCGACCCACCACGCGGTACGGGAGCTGAGCCTCTCCGTGCCGCCCGGGTCCATCTACGGCATCCTCGGGCCGAACGGCGCCGGCAAGTCCACCACGCTGCGCATGGTGATGAACATCATCGCGCGCGACGCGGGTCGGATCTCGCTGCTGGGCGCGGACCCGGCGCGCGACCGGGAAGTGCTGCGGCGCGTCGGGTACCTGCCCGAGGAGCGCGGCCTCTACCGCAAGATGAAGGTGATCGACGTGATCATCTTCTTCGCGTGCCTGAAGGGCGTGCCTGCGGACCGGGCGCGGCGCGAGGGCGAGGCGTGGCTCGAGCGGATGGGCCTGGCGCAGTGGCGCGATGCCAAGGTCGAGACGCTGTCGAAGGGCATGCAGCAGAAGGTCCAGTTCATCACCACCGTGCTGCACCAGCCCGAGGTGCTGATCCTGGACGAGCCGCACTCCGGGCTCGATCCGGTCAATCAGGAGGTGCTGCGGGACACCATCCTCGATGCCGCTCGGCAGGGCAGGACGGTGATCTTCAGCACGCACAACATGGATCAGGCGGAGCAGCTCTGCGAGTACGTGTGCATCATCGCCGGCGGGCAGAAGGTGCTGGACGGCCGTCTCCGCGACGTGCGCCGGGCCAACCGCGGAAACCGTTACCTGATCGAGTTCGACGAGGCCTCGGCCGAGGCCGACCGCTTCATCCACGGGAACCGGCGACTGCTGAGCAGGACCCAGCGGGCTCCGGAGCTGTGGGAGGTGGAGCTGCCGGCGGGCGATGAGCCCGGCGAGCTGTTGGCCGAGCTGGCGCGCCTGCCGGTGCCTCTCCACCGCTTCGAGCGCATCGAGCCGTCGCTGCACGAGATCTTCGTGACCCACGTCGGCAACGCAGCCGTGGCGGAGCGCCGCCAGGAGCCGGCCCATGTCTGAGGTGATGCTCATCCTGCGCCGCGAGTTCCTCGAGCGGGTGAGGACGCGCGGCTTCGTGCTGGGCACCATCCTGTTCCCACTCTTCCTGGCTGCTGTCCTGATCCTCCCCGTGATGCTCGACGATGGCGCCGAGGAGCGGCGGTTCGCCATCGTCGACGAAGCGCCGGCCGGCATCGGCGAGCGGTTCGTGCAGGCGCTCACGGCCCCGGCGCCGGGCGCCGAGACGAGTCGCTACCGTGTCGAGGTGATCGCGGGGCCGCTCGATGCCGTGCGGGACGAGCTGCACGCGCGCATCCAGGCGGACGAGCTGGACGGTTACGTGGTGCTGCCGGCGGACGTGCTCGAGCGGAATCAGGTCCAGTACCGCGCCAAGGCGCTCGGCGGACCGAGCGTGCTGCGTGAGATCCGTAGCGCCGCGTCCCAGGCGGTGCAGGCGGAGCGGCTGCGGCAGGTGGGGCTCGAGCTCCAGCAGGTCGCGGCGCTGATCCGCCCCGTCGAGGTGGACAACGCCCGCATCACGGCGGAGGGCGAGGAGGGCGGCGATGCGGCGTCGACGTTTCTTGCCGCCTACATCATCGCGATGGCGATCTACACGCTGGTCGCGATGTACGGCATGAGCGTGATGCGCAGCGTGCTCGAGGAGAAGACCAACCGGATCGCGGAGGTGCTGGCCAGCTCGGTGCGTCCGTCGCGCCTCATGGCAGGCAAGATCCTGGGGGTCGGCTCGGTGGCGCTCTTCCAGGTCCTGATCTGGGCCGTGCTGATCGTGCTGCTGATGACGCAGTCCGGCGCCATCGCCGCACGCTTCGGCGTCGCTCCGGATGCGATCCGCTCCATCGGCATCGCGCCCGGCACGGCCGTGCTCCTCGTCACCTATCTCCTGCTCGGATTCTTCGTGTTCGCCTCCCTGTTCGCCGTGCTCGGCGCGGCGGTCACGAGCGAGCAGGAGGCCCAGTCGCTCCAGATGGTGCTCATGCTCCCGCTGTTCGTGCCGCTGCTCTTCATGGTGCCGCTGGCGGGAGACCCGCTCGGCCGCACGGCCGCGATCCTCGGCCTGATCCCGTTCACCGCGCCCATCGCGATGCCGATCCGCATGGCGGCCGCCCCCATCCCGAGCGTCCAGATCGCGGCATCCCTCGCCCTGCTCGCGCTGGCGCTGGCCGTGTGCGTCTGGATCGGCGGAAAGATCTACCGCATCGGCATCCTCTCCACAGGCAAGCGCGCGACCCTGAAGGACCTGGCGGAGTGGATCAGGGTCGCGTGAGGCCAGGCCGCGGCGCCGGCGATCACCGGGTCGGCGCCGCGGCTCCTCACCACGTGCCGTGAACGACGGCGCGGGCCCTGCCGCTGGTTCGCGGCACGCCCTCCTCAACTCTGCGGGATGTGACCGGGTGTGTAGTGGAGCCCGGAGATGCGCATCAGCTCGTGCCACTTGGCCCGGACCCAGCGCTCGAGCTCGAGGCGCATTGCCTCCTGCTCCTCTTCTGTGATGACCGGCTCGGCGGGCGTGTAGGGCGGCTCGATGCGGGCGTAGGGGTGGCCATCGTTGAAGATGAAGCGTGCTCCCGTCCGTGCGTTCGCTCCGTACACGTCGCCGGCGGAAACGGCGTCCTCCCAGCGGGGCGGCACATCGTCTTCGCGGAACAGCACGCGGATCTCCTCCGGGTTGCGCTCGTCCCAGGCGAAGCCCGCGCCGTCACGCGCGGTCGCGGCCGCAGCGCGCCCGAGCTGCTCCCACTGCTCGGGCGTCACGACGATGTCGAAATCCAGGTTCCGGATCTCCATCGTGCCTCCCCAGGCCACCCGTGCCGGGCCGCTCAGTGCACCGACTTCTTCTCGGGGTGAGCCGGCTCGCTGATGCGGGCAACGGTGTCGGCGACGTCGAGCTTGCTGACGGCCTGCTCCTCGACGGCGTCCACCGCCAGGTCGGCCTGCGCGATGATGCCGATGACGCGGTCCTTCGCGTCCAGCACCGGTACCCGCCTCACCTGGGCGCTCTTCATCACAGCCATGACCGTGGCGACGTCATCGCCAGCCCGGACCGCGCGCACGTCTCGCGTCATGTGCTGGTCCACCGAACAGTGGTGCGGCTCGTGGCCCGCAGCCACGCAGCGGACCGCCACGTCCCGGTCCGTGATCACGCCGAGCAGCCGCCGGTCCGCGTGGCTCTCGACGACGGGCACCATGCCGATGTCGTGTTCGCGGAACTCGCGGGCGACGTCGCTGATCGGGGTGCCCCGCTCCACGATGATCGGGTCCGGGGTCATCAGCTCGGCTGCCTTCATCTCGCGCATCGCTCCCTCCTCCCGGGGCAGGCCGTTGCATGGCTCATGCCGGGGGAGCCGGCAGGAACCGCGTCTGGCACGGGGTTGGCGCGGACGGCGCCGACGCGCTACATCTCGGTGACGGCGCCATCGCGGTGGTGGCGTCGTCGTCCCCCGCAACCCTCACCGGGCGAGACCATGGACCTCACGATCCGCAGCACCATCCGGCTGAACAACGGCATTGAGATCCCGCGGCTCGGACTCGGCGTCTACCGGGCCGCGGCGGGCCCCGAGACCCGCAACGCAGTGCTCTGGGCGCTCGAGGCGGGCTACCGCCACGTGGACACGGCCGCCATCTACGGGAACGAGGCGGACGTCGGGCGCGCGATCCGCGAGAGCGGCATCCCGCGGGAAGAAGTGTTCGTCACGACCAAGCTGTGGAACGACGACCACGGCTACGACGAGGCACTCGCCGCGTTCGACGCAAGCCTCAAGCGGCTCGGGTTCGATCACGTGGATCTCTATCTCATTCATTGGCCGGTTTCGGAGCGGCGCTTGGAGAGCTGGCGTGCGCTCGAGCGGCTGTACGAGGAAGGCAGGGCGCGGGCGATCGGCGTGAGCAACTACATGGTGCCCCACCTGGAGGAGCTGCTCGCGCACTGCAACGTGGTGCCGGCGGTCAACCAGATCGAGCTCTCACCGTGGAGCTGGCGTAGCCGTCAGGACGTGGTGGAGCTGTGCCGGGCCCACGGCATTGCGCTCGAGGCGTACAGCCCGCTCACCAAGGGGCGGAAGCTGGGCGACCCGACGCTGCGCTCGGTCGCGGAGCGCGTCGGCCGCACGCCGGCGCAGGTGCTGATCCGCTGGGCGCTGCAGCAGGATCTGATCGTGATCCCGAAATCCGTCCACCGGGAGCGGATCCGGGAGAACGCGAACGTGTTCGACTTCTCGCTCTCGCCGGCGGACATGGAGCGGCTCGAGGCGCTGGACGAGGGGCTGGTCACCGGGTGGGATCCGACGAGGGCGCCGTGAGCCGCCGGTCGGCCGGCTCTCCGCCGCGCCCCCCTCCGTACCCATCTTCCAGCCTCCCAGCGCCGATCCCGTTGGGGCTCCCGCCCCCGGCAACGCACGGGCAAGCAATGAAAGATCCCGGCCTCCACCGGCATTGAGAGGGATGGAGGCCGATGTCACGATGTCCGACACGCCAACGCAGACGCCGGAGCGCGCGACCGTGCGCGACGCGGACGATGCAGTGCTGATCGCAGCGGTCCGGAGCGGATCCACGCAGGCGCTCGCGGAGCTGTACGCACGGCATGCGCCGGCGGTCTTCACCGCGGCGCTGCGGCTGCTCGGCTCGCGAGAGGACGCGGAGGACGTGCTCCAGGACGTGTTCGTGGGGCCGCCCGAGGCGCTCGCGTGCTATGAGGAGCGCGGTGCGTTCGGCGCGTGGATCCGGCGGGCCGCCGTGCGCGCCTCGCTCATGGTCCTGCGGCGTCGAGGGGGCATGCGGCACGAGCCGTTGCAGTCGGCGGCCGACGTCGCCGCCGCGCCCCCTGAGCCGGAACGAGCGATCGCGGCGCTGCCCGATCCGCTGCGCGTCGTGTTCGTGCTGCGCGAGGTCGAGGGCTACACCCACGCCGAGATCGCCGAACTGCTGGGCATCACGCGGACGGCCCCCGAGCTGAGACTGCATCGCGCCTGGAAGCTCGTCCGGAGGTCCATACGAACCTGCGGTTCTCGCGTCACCCGTCCTTCAACCGCATCCGCGCCTTCGCCCTCGGCGAGGCCGACGAGGCCCAGCGTCGTCGGGTGGCGCGCCACCTGGAGCGCCGTACCCGGTGCCGGGAGACGATCTCCGGCGCCCGCGACGTCGTGGCGGCGGCGCGCGCTTCTTCCGCGAGCGCGAGCGTGCACGCAGGCCGGCCCGGAAGCATCGGGTAGCCGACGAAGGGCCACGGGAACGCGTCGTCTGGCTCGCCGACCCAGCGCGGATTCGGAACCGCGAGCGGGAGGCGCGGCGCGATCGCGGGCAGCACGCGCGCCTCCGTCTCCAGCAACGCGGCCGCGCTCGGCTTGTGCGGGAAACGGAACACCAGCGTCCCGTCCACCAGGAACGCCGTGTTGTCCCAACCGCTGCCGAGCGGCTCGACGCGCTCCGCCGCGATGTCCGGGAACCGCGCGCGGATGAGAGGGCGCGCGAGCTCCGGGGTGATCGGGTGCTCCGCGTGCCAGGGTCGTGTCATGGTGGAGGTCGAATACCCCGGAGACACATCGGCGTCCCCTTGCGTGCCGGTGCGGCAAGGCCCACATCAGCGGGACCGGCAAATCGCCTCGGGCCTTCCTATCATTGTCCAGGTGCGCTTGCCCGCGTTCTTCATGTGGTCGCCGTCGCCCTGGGGCCCGGCCGTCGAGGAACCCGCGTCAGCCGCGGCGGAGCGGGGTCCGCTTCCTTCAAGCGGAGTGAAAGAAGGGGGCGTGTGATGAAGCCAGCGCAACTCGGGCCGCTGAACCTCCTCGAGCTCCTTCCTCACCGGTACCCGTTCCTGCTGATCGATCAGGTGGTGGAGGTCGACCCGGGTGTGCGCGTGGTGTGCATCAAGAACGTCACGTTCAACGACTGGTTCTTCCAGGGCCACTACCCCGATCACCCCGTCATGCCCGGGATGCTGATCCTGGAGGCAATGGCTCAGACCGGAGGCATTCTGATTCTCAGCGGCAGCCCCCAGGGCGAGGGGCTGGTGGCCTATTTCACGGGAGCGGAGCGCGTGAAGTTTCGGCGGCCGGTGCATCCGGGGGACCAGCTCCGCATCGAGGCGACCATGCTCAAGGCGCGGAGATCGGTGTACCGGTTCCGCGCCGAGGCCTTCGTCGATGGCCAGCTGACGACGGAGGCCGAAGTGACGGTCGCGATCCGCTGAGTTCCCGGGGGCGCGGACTGCACAATCCTTGCGGTTTCTCGCCTCGGAGCCAACCCGGGAGGCGAGATGGTCACGCGAGCGTTCGAGGACAGCGTCGAGGCCGCGCTGGAGCGGATGGAGCCGGTGCAGGAGGCGGGGCTGAA
>QGVH01000048.1 GCA_003242735.1 bacterium
GCTTCGCCGCCTCGATCTCGTTCTTCGAGAGGTACTCGCTGGGAACGAGCTCGAGGATGTCGAGCCCGCGGGCGAGCTCGGAACTGTAGATGTAGCCGTTGTACCAGTAGGCGCCCCACGAGCCGCCGATCACGAGCTGTTCATCGTCCACCGGCCCGCGGTCGAAGTACGCGATCTCGAACGGGTTGTCCGGGTCGGTGAAGTCGATGACGTTGACCCCGCCCTGGTACCAGCCCTGGACCATGATGTTGCGGCCCGGGACCGGGATCAGCCCGCCGTTGTGGGACACGCAGTTCTCCGTGTCCGTCTGCGCGGCCATCATCTTGACGTAGCCGTGCTGCTTCATCTTGCCCCGCTCGTCGAGGCTGATGATGGTGTTGCCGCCCAGGCGGACCGGGTCGCCGACCCGGCAGCGCGGCGCGGTCCCGCCGCCCCACTCGTCGGTGAAGACGACGATCTTGCCGTCGTTGCTGAAGACGGCGGTGTGCCAGAGCGAGAAGTTCACGTCGGACATCGCATCCAGCACGACCGGGTTCTCCGGGTCGCTCGCGTCCAGCATGATCCCGAAGCTGCCGCACGCCCCGGCGACGAGGTTCAGCGCCGGGAACGCGGTCAGGTCGTGGCAGCCGCGCGGCCCGAGCGCCCGCCAGGCCTGCGTCGTGTCGCTGAACGCCACGCCCGCACGCCCCGGCGGCCGCGGCAGGCCCTCGAAGATCCGGGCGTAGCCGATCACTTCCGCCTGCTCGGGGTTATCGAGCGGCACGCGGATGATGTCCACGCGGTAGTGTGCCGTGTTCGGGTTCTCCTCCACCGTGCCGTCCGAGCACCCCGGCAGCTCGCTCGAGTCCCGTACCGCCGCCGAGCCGCCGACGTAGATGTAGATCACGGTCGAGTCCGTGGGATGCGGCACGATGGTGTGCGTGTGCGAGCCGCGGCATGTCTGCACGTTCTTGATGAGCCGCGGGTTGCGCGGGTCGCTGACGTCGAAGATGCGCACGCCGCGCATGCGGTCCTTGCCGTCCTGGACGCCCTGCGTGCCGCAGTCGATGCGCGATCGCGGCGACTCCGCCGAGATGAACAGCAGGTTCCCGTAGATCGAGGGATCGCCCTGGTCCGTGGCGCACACCGTCGTGTTGAGCAGCACCGGCTTCCGCGGGTCGCTCACGTCCCAGATCATGAAGCCACTGAAGTTGCCCTGGTAGACGAGGTTGCCGCGGAAGGCGAGGTCCGAGTTGATGAACGTGAGGCCACGGATGGAGTCGAGCTCCGGCGGCTTGGGCGAATACGACACCAGCCGCATGTTCCACAGTGCGATGCCCGCGTTGTTGTAGTAGCCCGGGCCGAGGCCGACGCGCGGGTCGTCCGTCGTCGCGACCGTGTCCGCCCGTGGCCCCACGGCCTTCGACTGCGCGGCCAGCGGCGCGGCCGGTGCCGCGACCGCGAGAGCGATCGCTGCCACGCCAGCCATTCCGCGCCGGATTCTCCAACTGCGATCTGTCATCGGGATCGGTTCCCTCCAGTGGTGGCGAGCGTGTTGAGCAGGTTCTGCATGACGTAGATCTCGTCGCGCTGGTCCGCGTCCACGTCGGTCGCGAACCGGAAGAGGTCCGGGTCCTGTGCGGCGCCCGGCGTCGCGAACAGCGCCTCGACCATCTCGAGCGCGCCGCGGTGGTGCTGGATCATGAAGGTGAGGAACAGACGGTCGAACTCCCGTCCGCGCGCCGCGTCGAGCTGCGCCATCTGCTCCGGCGTCAGCATCCCCGGCATGTGGGCGGAGCGCCGGTACTCCTCGTCCGGGACGACCTGGCCCCGCTCCCGGAGCCACTGCTCCATCAGCGCGATCTCGTCGAGCTGGGAGATCTCGATCTTCTCGGCCAGCTTCCGGACCGCCTCCCCGGCTCCGTGCGTGGCGGCCATGCGGGCCATCTCGATGGCCTGCTGGTGGTGCCCGATCATGTCCTGCATGAACCGCACGTCCGCCTCGGTGTAGCCCGGGCCCGCGGTGGCGGGCAGGACGTAGGGCGCCGTGTGGGCGTGGCCGTGGGCGTGGGCCGGCGCCTGCGCATGCGCCTGGGGCGGCGCCTCCGCATGCCCGTGCTGCTCGGTGTGCCCGTGCGCAGCGGCCTCGGGCCGCTCCGGGGGCTGCGCTCCGGCGTGCTCGTGGGGCGCCGCCCCCTGCCCGTGGGGTACCGCGGCGTCGCCCGCCGACCCCGCCGCGCCCCGGGCGCTGCACGCCGCCAGCGGGAGAAGGGCGGCGAGCGCCAGCAGGCGGACGGTCTGGCTTGCCAGGCAACGGCCGGCGCCCGGCGTCGGCCTGGGCCGTCCATGGCTCGCAACCATCGCGTATCCGCTCCGGTGAGGAAGGGGTGCGCGGAAATAGTAGTGGCGGGCAGCAGGGACGCAAAAGGGGGCGGAGCGGGGCTCGCCGTCCCCTACCCCCTCACCTCCTCCACCACCGCCGCGATGTCCTCCCCTCCCCCGCCCTTCGCGACCCGCCGCTCGACCAGCGCCTGGATCGGCAGCATCAGGTCCGGGCGGATGCCCTGCGACCTGCTGGCCTCCACGATGTTCGCCAGCGCCACGGCCTGCATGTCGAGCCGCGAGCCGGTGGCGGCGTAGTCGCCAGCGTCGATCTGGGCGGCGGCTTCGGGCAGCGTCGCGGTCATCGCCTGGAGCCAGGGGATCAGGAGCGACGACGTGAACTCCGTCGCACGGACACCCTCCGTGCCCACGAGCGCGACGGCGTGCAGGAAGCCAGCGAACAGGCCGTACATCCCGGCGAGCAAGGCCAGGTCGTGCAGCGACGCGAGCCCCGGGTCAGCGCCCAGGTACATCGCCGAACCGAACCGGCGCAGTACAGGCTCCACTGTCTCGAAGGCCTCTGCCGACCCGCTGTAGAGCACCAGCGACTCGGCCCCGCCGATCATCTCCGGCACCGCCATGATCCCGCCGTCGAGGTAGCGGGCCCCGTGCCCCTCGACCCACGCGGCCGTCTCGCGCGCCTCGGTCGGCGTCCCGTTCGTCAGGTTCACCACGGTGCGGCCGGCGAGCGCATCGCCCGCGGTGCTCAGGATCTCACGCAGAGCGCGATAGTCCAGGACACACGCGATCACGGTCGGGCTGGCCGAGACCGCCTCCGCGACTGTGGCGGCGCGCGCCGCTCCCCTGCGCACGAGAGGCTCGGCTTTGCCCGCGGTGCGGTTCCAGACCGTCGTCGGGTAGCCCGCCTCGAGCACCGCGCCGGCGAGGGCGCTGCCCATGGAGCCGAGACCGATCACCGTGACCGCGGACCCACGATCCGCACCGCGAGACTCGACGGCCCGCTCGGTATGCGCGCTGACGATGGGTTCCCGCATGGCGCCCTCCGGGCTGAGAGACCGACCCCGCCGCCGGCACCGCCTCCGGGCGCGCGCCGGCCACCAGCCCCGAACCTCATGCAGTGCTTGACAGCTCGCAAGTACGTACCGAAAAGTGAGGTACTCACCTCCTGGTAAGCATTGCGAGGGCGCATGGGCAGACGAGGGCCGTACACCTGCGGGCTCGACGCGGCCGTCGACGTGATCGGCGGAAAGTGGAAGCCGCTGATCCTGTGGGAGCTCCACGCCGGCGTGCGCCGGTTCGGCGAGCTGAGGCGGGCGCTGGAGGGGATCAGCGAGAAGGTGTTGATCCAGCAGCTCCGGGAGATGGAGGCGGACGGCCTGGTCCACCGCGAGGTCTACCGGGAGGTCCCGCCCAGGGTGGAGTACTCGCTCACCGAGCTCGGCGAGTCGCTGAACGAGGCCCTGCTGCCGCTGGGCGACTGGGGCGAGCGGCACATGGAGATCATCGCCGCGAGGCGTGGGCGGACCGGGGCGAGCACCGAGTGAGCCTCCCGGATCAGCGGTCCGGGAACGAAAAAAGAGGGCGCCGAGCGGCGCCCCCGTCCTCACGCGAGCACGGAAGGGCTAGTTCCCCGCCGCGGCCTTCGCCTCCTCCAGCAGCTTGACCATCGCCTCGCCCACGCCCTTCGCCGACGCGGGGTTCTGGCCGGTCACCAGCCGCCCGCTCACCGCGACCTTCGCCTGGAACTTCGGAGCCTTGGTGATGGTCGCGCCCCGCTCGGCGAGCTTGCTCTCCAGCAGGAACGGCACGACCTGCGCGAGCCCGACGGCTTCTTCCTCCTCGTTCGTGAACGCCGCCACCTCCTTGCCGGCCACGAGGTACGAGCCGTCCGAAAGCTTCACGTCCACCAGCGCCGAGGGGCCGTGGCACACCGCCGCGACGACGCCGCCCGCCTCGTAGATCCCGGCCGCGATCCGGGCCACCTCCGGGTTGCCCGGGAAGTCCCACATGGTGCCGTGGCCGCCCACGAAGTGCACGGCGACGTAGTCCTTCGGGTCGACCTTGTCGAGCGGGATCGTCTCGCGCACCCGCGCCATCATCGCCGGGTCGTCCAGGAACGCGGCGTTCACAGGGTCGTCCCGCTTCACGCCGTCCATCGGCGGCTCGCCGCCCTTCGGGCTCGCGAGGTCGAAGTCGTACCCGGCCTCACGGACCACGGCGAGCGGATGGGTCAGCTCCGAAAGGTAGAAGCCGGTCTTCCGACCCGTGTCGCCCAGCTCGCCGTGGCTCGTCAGGACGAAGAGCACCTTTCCGGGCATCGCATCCTCCTGTCGTTGTCGGTTCGCTCGCGCGGACCACGGGGACGCCTGGGATCTATCGGGGCGCCAGCGCCGGGCCCCGCCATCCGCGCGCATCAAGAACAGTAACCGCCTCGATAGACATTGACAATTTCAATGATTTGCATCATGCCATAAGATGCCTTATGGCTCCGCTCGACTGGCTCCGCGCGTTCCTCACCGTCTACCGCGTCGGCTCCATCACCGCCGCGGCGCCGCGGCTGTTCCTCACCCAGCCGGCGGTCTCCCAGCAGATCAAGGCGCTGGAGACGCACCTCGGCTATCGCCTCTTCGAGCGTTTGCCCCGCGGCGTGGCGCCGACGCCGGCGGCGCGCGAGCTGGCCCGGCTGATCGCGCCTCACCTGGACGCGCTGGAGGCGACGCTGGAGGGTGCACGCCAGGGGCCAGGACGTCTGGGGGGAACGGTGCGGTTGGGTGGCCCTGCGGAGTTCCTCGCCGAGCGGGTGCTGCCGGCGCTCGGCGGTCTGCCGGAGAAGAAGGTTCGCCTGGAGGTCCGCTTCGGCCTGGCCGACGAGCTGCTGGACGCCGTCGCGGAGGGCGACCTCGACCTCGCGGTCTCGACGCGGGCCGTCCGGCGCAGCGGGCTGGAGTCGGAGCCGCTCTTCACGGAGCGGTTCCTCCTGGTCGCGGCCCCGGCCTGGGCATCGCGCCTGTCGCCGGAGGCGATCGAGGCGAACGGCGCGAGCGCGCTCGAGGGCGTGCCCCTCGTGAGCTACGGCCCAGAGCTGCCGATCCTGCGCCGCTACTGGCGCGTCGTGTTCGGCCAGCGGCTCGAACGCCGTGCCGCCGTCGTGGCTCCCGACCTGCGGGCGGTCCGTGAGGCGGTCGCGGCGGGCGCGGGGATCAGCGTGCTCCCGCAATACCTCTGCGAGGACGCCGTCGCCCGGGGTCGGCTGATCGTGCTCCACCGGCCTTCGACCCTTCCCGAGAACACCCTCCACCTCGCCTGGCGGAGCGGGACGGCCCGGGAGCCGCGGCTGAGCTACGTGCGGGAGCTGATGAAACGCGCGGTGTCGGGCGCCGCCGAGCGGGACGGCGCCGGAGTCGGCAGGAGCAGTGAAGTGTGAGCGCGCAGCGCGACGGCGCCCAACACGGCAGGGCGTGGGCGGAGCCACCCGGTCGTTGTTCTCACAGACGTGAACGACGGCGACGTTTATTAACGAAAGTGCCGCGACGTGTTAATAACCGCCACGGCTCAAAGCCAGCCCCTCCGTCCGAACCGGTGTACGAGCCATCCGGCCGCCGGGTGACGCGCAGCCGGTCGCCCGCCACGGCCACACGGACCTCGCCCGTGGTGCCATCCGCCAGGCGGTACGCTTCGCCGACCTCGAACCGGAGCGACGGCCCACCGCCCGGCCAGGCGCGCACGCCGTCCGGCGCCGTCAGACGGCGCCACGCCTCGTCCACCGGCAGCGGGACGGTCCGGCTCACGCCGATCTCGAAGCCCGCCTCCGCGGTCTGCCCCTCCACACGCAGCCCTTTCGCCCGCTCGTATCCGACGGTGACCGTCTGCTGCCACCATCCGCTCTCCACGCCGCCCTGTCCAAGGAGCAGCGCCACGATCTGCTTGTGCGACATGCTTGCAGCGCCGCGCTCGTCGAGCCAGCGGATCCATTCGTCCCACGTCCGTCCCGTGGCGCGGCGCACGGCGTCGTCCGAGATCCGCAGCGCACCGGAGCGGGCCCGATCGTCTGGACCTTGCTTCCTCATCGTGGCGAAGGAGCTGCGACCCGCCGGCCGTCGTCCTGCGCCCGGCTTCCGGGTCTAAGCCCGGATTCCGAGCGCGTCCGCCGCGGAACGGATCGCCTGGTCGAGGTCGTTCCACAGGTCGTCGGCATCCTCGATCCCGACGCTGAGCCGGAGCATCGAAGGCGGCAGGTGCTCCTGCCCGGCATACATCCCTCTCCGTTCCATGGTGGACTCCACGCCGCCGAGACTCGTCGCGTGCCGGATCAGCCTCGTGTTCCGGCAAACCGCATCGGCGAACTCGGCACCACCACGCAGCTCGAAGGAGATGATGCTGCCGAACCCCTTGAGCACGCGCTTCGCGGTCTCGTGCGTCGGATGCGATGCCAGCCCTGGGTACCGCACGCGCGTGACCAGCGGATGCTTCTCGAGCCGCTCCGCGAGGATCATCGCCGTCTGCTGGGCGCGCTCCAGGCGGAGCGCCAGCGTCCGCGCGCCGCGAACGGCGAGGAAGGCCTCGAGGGTGCCCGGCGTGGCGCCGGTGAGCTCCCGGGTCTTCCTGAGGGCCTGCCACAACGCCTCGTCCCTCGTCGTCACGACCCCGGCGAGGAGATCGGAGTGGCCGCCGATGAACTTGGTTGCCGACTGCACGGACACCGTGGCCCCGAAGTCCAGCGGCTGCTGGTTGAGCGGCGTGGCGAACGTGTTGTCCACCGCGACGATCGCCCCGGGCTTGCGTGGCGCCGCGCAGATCGCTGGCAGGTCCGCCACGATGAGCAGCGGGTTCGACGGGGATTCCAGCCAGATCAGGTCCGCGACGCCGCAGGCGCGGATCCAGGCGTTCGTGTCGTCCACCGGCAGGCGCTCGACGGACCAGCGATTCCGCTCCGCGCCCGCAGCGGCGAGGGCGGCGACTCCGAGATAGCAGTCATCGGGGATCACGACGACGGCGCCGGTCGGGAGCTGGTCGAACACCGCCGCGATCGCGGCCATGCCGGAGGCGAACGCCACGGCCTTGCCCGCCTCGAGTCCGCCGACGATCTCCTCGAGCGCTTCCCAGGTCGGCGTCCCCTCGGTGCGCGAGTACACGCGGCCCGCGCCGAGGATGAAGTTCGACGCGGGCACCATGGGCACGTTCAGCGGCGCACCGGGCTCCGACTCCCGGCCCGCGGAGACGAGCCACGTCTCCAGTTTGATCCCGGACGGGTGCCTCTCCATTCTCCGATCACCTCACGGATGGCCCGACCCCGGCGCCTCGGCGCGCAGCGGCTCGAGGAGTCGAATCTCGTGCCGGCCGCCGACGCCGCAAGTGGACGCGTCGGCCGTCCCTGTGCGGCAACGAGAGTGCCGCCGGCAGCGCGGGGGCGCCGCGGTCCGCGATCCCGGCGGAAGTGCGCTCCCGCTCGGGCTCATCAGCGCCCGCCGTACGCCCGCCGCGCGCCTGCAGCCAGTCAATGACGAGCCGCGCTCAGTGCGCTTCCCCCGCCGTCACGATCCGCCCGTCCCGCACGACGCCGATGAGCACACCCTTCTCGACGGCGTCGCCGTTCTCATCGAATCGGATCGTGCCCGTCACGCCTTCGAAGGCGGGCGTGTCCTTGCCGATGGAGGCGACGTAGTCGCGTACGGCCTTCCGGTTCGTGCCGACCTGCTCGATGGCCTGGGCCAGGAGCATGACGGTGTCGTAGGCGTGGGCGGACCCGTCGCGCGGGAACTCGCCGAACCGGGCCCGATAGCGCTCGACGAACTGGCGGGCCGCAGCCGTCGGCCGGTCGATAAGGAAGCCCGAGCTGATGATGACGCCCTCCGCCACGTCTCCCGCCTCGGCGATCCCGATGAGCCCGTCGGGCCCCATCACGGTGCCTTGGAAACCGAGGCGCCGCGCGGCACGGAGGATGTCGACCACCTCGTCGCCCAACCCCACGATCACGAGCACGTCCATGCCGTTGCGGATGCCGCGCTCGAGGTACGGGTCGAGGGCGCGCTCGTCTTCGAGCAGGTCGGGCAGGTAGGGGTCGGTGCTCAGGACGGTGCCGCCCAGGCGCTCGAACACGGGCACGAAGGCGTCGCGGACGCCGCGGCCGTAGGAATCGTTCACGTACATGATCACGGCGCGCCGGCGGCCGAGATCGTGGAAGGCCCACTCGGCGAGGGCGGCGGCCTGCTGCAGGTCGCTCGGGCAGACGCGGAACGTCCACTCACCCGTCTTCGACAGCTCCGGACTCGTCGCACCGGGCGAGATGGCGAGGAGCCCCTTCCCTGGCTCGTTGTAGACGTCCGATGCGGCGATGCTGGCGGCAGACGTCAGATGCCCGACGACGGCGACGACGTCGGTCCGGTCACGGAGCTCTACGGCGACCTCGATCGCGCGCGCAGGGTTCATCGCATCATCGCGGGCCACCAGCTCGAGGCGGCGGCCGCGGACTCCGCCGCGCGCGTTGATGTCCTCGACGGCGAGGAGCGCTCCCTGGTACATCCCCTTCCCCGACGCCTCGTTCAGCGGCGCGGCGAGGCCGAGGCGGATGACGTCGGCTTCGATGGACGCACCGCATCCGACCAGGGTGATCGTCGCAGCGATCAGCGGGAAGGCACGGAGCAACGGATGGCGACGGCTCGCGCGGCCGCCGGACGCGTTGGATCCCTTCTGCATCATCGCTGATCGATTGCCTGGGGGTCTTCTTGGGGGAGAGCGGCCGGAAGGTACCGCCCGAACGCCCGGGATTCAAGGGGCCCGCCGATCAGGCGCCGTTTTTTCACAGCCGCGCGGCGCCTCCGCCCTTGCCCCCTGGTCGCGTAGGTGCCCCGCAGCGGACGGCGAGGTGCTGGTGCGTCCACACGAGCGAGCCCGGCCGCTCACCCCTCCGCGCGGCGGTAGACCAGCACGTACTTCACCGGCGCAGGGAGCATGCGGCTCGTGACCGTGGTGGCGATGCGCAGGGTGACGCCGTCGGGCTCCAGCGTGGTGATGCTCTCCCGGACGCCGTCGAAGGCGGCAAAGCTCTGCCGGATCGCGCCCGAGTCCCAACGGGTGCGCACCCTGAACTTCTCCCCGTTGTAGCGCCACTCGATCTCTTCATCCGTCGTCGGGGCGATGAGGGTGGTCTCGTCTTCGAAGGCGAGCCGCACCGTGTCGGCGCTCGCGTCGATGTGGATGATTCGATAGAGAGGGTTGGTGTCTTTGAGCCGGCCGCGTGCGATCGACTTGAAGAAGCGCATCTTCTTGATGGCGGCTTCGATCGCGGCGGCGATCTCCTCGCTCTCCTCGGGGACGAGGACGAAGGTGCCCTTCACCTCGAGGCCTTCGGCGGGGGCGTCCTGGGCGGCCGCCGGCGTCGGTGAGAGGATGCCGAGACCGAGCAGAGCGAAGAGAAGGACTGCGAGCCGCCCGCGACGACGGCGGTTCGTGTGAGTGCGTTCTGCGCACGTCGGATTCGTGGACGTCATGCCGGAACCGGTTGTGCGTGGCTCACTCCGGTGGGTTGCCATCCTGTGAAGCGACATCCCCCTTCCGCGGACCACGGAAGGGACGCCTAAGATGCGCCTGCCACGCGGCGGGAACGCAAGCCCCCACCCGGGCTGGATCGGAACACGGTGCTGGTCCGCCGCTCGCGGCCTGGTCTGCGATTTGGACCGTCACGCGTGGCCACCTCTGGTACGACAGGTGCTGGGGGACGACATGGAGCGGAACCAGGAGGCGCCCATGCACGACCTGCCACAAACGATGCGCGCCGTCGCGATCGATCGCTTCGGCGGCCCCGAGGTCCTCGAGGTGAAGTCGCTCGCCGTCCCGGAGCCCGGCCCCCGCGACGTCCTCATCCGCGTCGCCTACGCCGGCGTCGCCGAGTGGGACGCGTACGAGCAGGAGGGCGGGTTCGCCGGGATGCTCGGCGGGGAGCCGACGTTCCCCTACATCCTCGGCTCCGAGGGCGCGGGGGTCGTCGAGGCGGTCGGCGCGGAGGTCGAGCGCTTCAGCCCGGGCGACCGCGTCTACGCGCTGAAGCTGCCGCGGGGCGGGTTCTACGCCGAGTACACGGCCGTGCCGGAGGACACGGTCGCTCCCATCCCCGGGGCGCTCCCCATGGAGCAGGCCGCGGGGCTCGGCTGGATCGGGGTCACGGCGCTCCGCGGGATCGAGGACGTGCTGGACGTGAAGCCGGGCGAGGCCGTGCTGGTCCTCGGCGCGAGCGGCGGCGTCGGCCACGCCGCGCTGCAGCTGGCGAAGCTGAAGGGCGCCCGCGTGCTGGCCGTGGCGTCCGGGGCGGACGGCGTGGAGCTGGCCCGGCGGCTCGGCGCGGATGCGGTGGTGGACGGCCGCGAAGGCGACGTCGTCGCGGCCGCCCGCGAGTTCGCGCCCGACGGCCTCGACGCCGCGCTCCTCACCGTGGGCGGCGACGTCGCCCAGCTCGTCCTCTCCAC
>QGVH01000049.1 GCA_003242735.1 bacterium
GTCACGCGATCGCAGGTCCACCTCTTCGCCGGAAGGAGCTTGCCGCAATGGCCGAGTCGCTTCGCGTCCTGATCGCCGATGATGAGGCCCTCCACAACCTCGCCCTCACCAGCCAGCTCGAGACCCTGGGCCACCAGGTCGTCGCCATGGCGACCAGCGGCCGGGAGGCCGTCGAGCTCGCACGGGAAAGCAAGCCCGACATCGCGTTCCTCGACATCCGCATGCCCGGCATGACCGGCCCGGAAGCCGCCCAGCAGATCGCAGCCGAACGGCCGATCCCGATCATCATCCTCTCCGCGTACAGCGACGAACGGACGGTCGAGGAAGCGACCCGCTCGCCGGTCTTCCACTACCTGGTCAAGCCGGTGGACCCCGACGATCTGGCGCCGGCCATCGCCGTCGCACGCGCCCGCTTCGAAGAGTGGCTCGAGGCGCGGCGGCAACGCGACCAGCTCGAGATCAAACTCGAGGAGCGCAAGCTCATCGAGCGCGCCAAGGGGCTGCTCATGGAGACGCGGGGGCTCACCGAGCGCGAGGCCTACCGCTTCCTCCAGAAGACCAGTCAGGACAAGAACACGCCGATGGTCGAGCTCGCGCGGAAGATCCTGCTCGCGGCACCGTTGCTCCAGAAGGAGTAGGCCCCTTGCGGTCGCACCGCTCGCGGGTAGAGTAAAGAGACGTGGGCAGCACACAACGCTATCCGTGGCAGGGACCCACAGCGGACCGCGCTCCCTCCGGTCCGCTGCCGCTCACCGAACCCGCCTTCACCGCGGCGGGGGCCTGCCCGAGGTGTGCGACCATCCTCGTGGTGGATGACGAGCCGCTGGCTCGCCAAATGCTGAGGGACCTACTGGAGGCGCAGGGCTTCCGCGTCATCTGCGTCGCTCGCGGCGAAGAGGTCTTCACCCATCTGCCGGAGGCAGACCTCGTCCTCCTCGACGCGATGCTTCCCGGGCGCGATGGGTGGGACATCTGTCGCGAGATCAAGCAGCGATACGATCAGCTCCTCCCCGTGATCATGGTCACGGCCCGCACGGCGCCGGACGACGTCGTCCGGACCTTCGACGCCGGAGCGGACGATTACGTGGCAAAGCCGTTCCACGTCGCCGAGCTGACCGCACGGATCGAATCCCGCCTGAGGGTGCACCGGGCCGAACGCGCGCTCCGCGATGCGGCGGAGCAGCTCCGCGCCCTGGCCGAACAGAACTACGCACTCTATCAGCAGGCCAGCCGCGATGCCGAGGAGCGTCAGCAGCTCCTCAAAGAGCTCGACCACCGCGTGCGGAACAACCTGGCCAAGATCACGGGGCTCGTCGCAATGGCGCGTCAGCGCGCGCCCGACGGCACGGCACAGGCCGTCATCATCGCGCTCGAGAACCGGCTCCACGCCTTCCTCATGGTCCACGACGTCCTGCGGCACCAGAAGTATCGCGGCGTGCCGTCCAAGGAGATCGTGGAGCGGCTCGCGCAGCGGCTGCGCAACGCGTACAAGGCGAACGGCCGGATCCGGCTCGAAGTGGAGTGCGATCACGCGGTGCTCGATGAAGGCGCGGCCGTATCCGTCGCCCTCGCGCTCAACGAACTCATCACGAACTCACTCCGCCACGCGTTCCCGGACGAGCGGGTCGGGACCGTCTCCATCCGGCTCGCGCGGTGCGGCGATGAGTACTGGCTCGATGTCCGGGACGATGGAGTCGGTATGCCCGCCGGCGTTCCGTACATGACCGGGAGCGGGCGCTCGATCCTGGACGCGGTGGTACGCGGCGAGCTGGGCGGGCAGGTCGAGTACCTCCCCACGCCGGCCGGCACTCACGTTCGCCTCCGCTTCCCCTACGCGCCGCACTCCGTCCCCGCTCAGTAGCTGGCGAGGTAGCGGTCGATCTCCCAGCCGTGCACGTAGGTGCTGTACTCCTGCCACTCCTGTTCCTTCGCCGCGATGAGGTGCTGGAACACGTGCTCGCCCAGCACCTCCCGCATGAGCGCGCTCCGCCGGAACTCGTCCAGCGCCTCGCCCAGGTCCCGGGGCAGCTCCTGGATCCGGTAACGGCGCCGGTCGCGCACCGAGAGCGTGAAGATGTTCTTCTCCACCGGCTCCGGCGGCTCGATGCGCCGGCGGATCCCATCGAGCCCCGCCGCGAGTTGCACGGCCAGCGCGAGGTACGGGTTGGCCGCCGGATCGGGCATGCGCAGCTCGACGCGCGTGGCCGTGCCGCGGCGCGCCGGGACGCGCACGAGCGGCGAACGGTTGCGGTGCGCCCATGCCACGTGCACCGGCGCTTCGTGGCCGGGGACCAGTCGCTTGTAGCTGTTCACCAGGGGATTGGTGACGAGGCAGAAGCTCCGCGCGTGCTCCAGCAGACCGCCCACGTACCAGCGCATGACACGCGACATCTGGTCGGGCGCCTTCGGATCGTAGAACGCGTTCTCCTCACCCTTGAAGAGCGACTGGTGCGTGTGCAGACCCGAGCCGTGCTGGCCGAAGATCGGCTTGGGCATGAACGTGGCGTGCAGACCGTGCCGGAGCGCGATGCTGCGCACGACGAACCGGAAGGTGGAGAGGTTGTCCGCGGTGACCAGCGCATCGGCATGACGGAAGTCGATCTCGTGCTGGCCGGGCGCGACCTCGTGATGGCTCGCCTCCACCTCGATCCCCATCCGCTCCAGCGTGTCCACCACTTCGCGCCGAGTGATCTCGCCCAGGTCCACGGGCGTCAGGTCGAAGTACCCGCCGGCGTCGTGCGGCCGCAGTGTCGGCGCTCCCTCCGGTGTGCGGTAGAACAGGAAGAACTCCGCCTCCGCGGCCGCCATCATGCGATAACCCATGGCGGCGGCCGCCTCGATCTGCCGCCGCAGCACGTGCCGGGGGTCGCCCTCGAAGGGCCTGCCGTCGGCCGTGTAGACGTCGCAGATCAGGCGAGCCACGCGGGCGTCTCCGTCCGTCCACGGGTAGACGGCGAACGTCGACAGATCCGGCTTGAGGACCATGTCCGACTCCTCGATGCGCACGAAGCCCTCGATCGAGGAACCGTCGAAAACCAGTTGGCCCTCCAACGCCTTGTCGAACTGGCTCGCCGGGACTTCGACGCTCTTGATGACCCCGGTGATGTCGGTGAATTGGAGCCGCAGCGAGCGCACGTTCTCCGCGCGCAGCCGCTCGAGGACCTCCTCCTTCGTCGCCATGCCGGTGACTCACTCCGTAGTGGGGATGCGCTGGAGCGCGGACATTAGGCCGCGCTCCGCGCGAGAGTCAAGCGAATGCTCCGTGACGAGCCGGCAGGCGCCCGTCGGCCCGCTTGACGGGCCCCACGGCGGTGTCTATCGTCCCTGACGTGGACGAGGTCCGGATCACCACCGACGCCCATCGCGGCTGCGAGCCGGCAGCGCCCCAGATCCTCCACCTCCGCTCGGATCGGCGCCTGGGTCACGAGTGGGACGACTGGGACGGGCAGCCCCTGCCCGGCAACGGCGTCTACCGTGAACCGCCCGGATTGTTCTTCCGTCTGCTGACGGCGTGGTTCGGCGTGAGGGTGCTGGCGGCCGCCGCGGTGCTCTGGCTCACCGCACCGCGCCTCTCCCAGCTCTGGGCGCCACTCCCCTCCATCCTCGGCTGGATCCTCGTCCTCGCCGTCCTCGGCTACGCCGCGTGGGTCGCCGCGCTGGCCGTCTCGCTCCGCCTCGGCCGGAACGTGCTCCCCCGCAAGCTCGCCGAGCAGGGACTCCTCGCCCGCGCACTGCCGATCGCGGAGCGCACCGGACGCTGGTTCCGCATCTCGCGGGATCGGGCCGGGAACGCCGGCCTCCGAGTCTACAACGCCCTCGCGGCCGCACGCGCACGCCCCGGCGTCCGCCCCGACGAGCTCCTCGTGCTGCTGCCGCGCTGCCTCGACAAGGAGAGCATGCAGCGGGCGATGGAGCTCTCGGCCCGCTACGGCGTACCGCTCTTCGTCGCGTCCCGGGGGCGTTACGCCCGCGAGATGATCTCCCTCAAGCAGCCGCGGGCCGTCGTCGCCGTCGCGTGCGAGCGAGACCTCGTGAGCGGCGTTCGCGACGTGGCAGGCCGCCTTCCCGTGCTGGGCACCACGCTCTCCCTGCCGGAAGGACCCTGCAAGAACACCGGCGCGGACATCGAGGCGCTCGAGGACCAGATCCGAACGTTCCTCGGCCTGAATGCCCCGCGCCGCTGACATCCTCGAAGCGCTCGAACGCGAGACGCGCCGCTCCCTCTCGCTCTGGCGTCGTCTCACCGCGGCACAGCTCTTCGTCAGCAGCTTCCTCGGCCTCGTCCTACTGGGCAGTGCGCTGCTGCTCCTGCTCCCGGGGCTCTATGCCGGCGAGCGACTCTCCATCATCGATGCCGTCTTCATGGCCACGAGCGCCATCTGCGTCACCGGCCTCACGGTGGTGGACGTCGCGACCGAGCTCACACCCGCGGGCCAGGCCGTGCTCCTGCTCCTCGTCCAGCTCGGCGGGCTCGGCATCCTCACCTTCACCACGCTCATCATCCTCGTCCTCGGCCGGCGCATCACGCTCCGCAGTGAAGCGGTCGTCAGCGGAGCGGAGGCCGTACCGGTCCAGATCGATCGCGTCCGGCTGCTGCGCAGCATCGTCCGCTACGCACTCCTCATCGAGGCGGCCGGCGCCGTGGCGCTCTGGCTCGCATGGGCCCCCGAACTCGGCGCGGCCGGCGCGGCGTGGCCCGCCGTCTTCCACGCCGTCGCCGCGTTCTGCAATGCGGGCTTCTCCGTGCTCCCGGGCGGCATGACCCGGTTCGCGGGCGACCCGGTGACGCTCGTCATCCTCAGCACCCTTGTGGTCGCGGGCGGGCTCGGCTTCATCGTCTTGGAGGAGCTGAGCATGCAGGTCCGGCGCTCGCCCCGGCCCCGGCTCTCGCTGCACAGCAAACTCGTGCTCGTCACGAGCGCGGCGTTGCTGGCCGGCGGCGCGACGCTGTTCCTCGTCTTCGAGTGGCGCAACGCGCTCGCCCCGTTCCCGTGGTACGAGCGGCCGTTCGAGGCGCTGTTCCTGAGTGTGATGCCACGGTCCGGGGGCTACCACGCCCTGGATTACAACACGCTCAGCACGGCGTCGCTCTTCCTGACGCTCACGTTGATGATCATCGGCGGCTCACCCGGCTCTACCGCCGGCGGCATCAAGACCACTACCGTCGCGCTGCTCGTCGCCCTCGCCGTCGCCCGCCTGCGCGGCCGCGTCCATGCAGACGCCTTCGGCCGCACCATCCCCGAGGGCACCATCCAGCGCGCCATCGGCCTCGCCGTCCTTGTCATCGCCCTCACCGCCGCCGCGGTGCTGCTGCTCCAGGTGACCGAGCTGGGCGGCATCCCCTACGCCGCCGCGCCGGAACGGTTCTGGGCGCTCACCTTCGAGACCGTCAGCGCGTTCAACATCGTGGGCCTCTCGATGGGCGTGACCCCCGAGCTCAGCTCGGCAGGCAAGCTGCTCCTCGTCGCACTGATGTTCGTGGGACGCGTGGGGCCGTTCACCCTCGTGGCGTCAATGGCGATCGCCGCCGCGCGGCGGCGTCTCCACCTCCGCTACGCCTCCGAGGACGTCGTCGTCGGGTGAGGGTCAGGGAAGGGAAGACGGCGGCTCAGGCGGCGCACTCCGCGCACCGCCCGACCAGCTCGAGCCGGTAACCCTGCACGTCGAAGCCGTCCACGGGACCCAGCCCGGCCAGCGCATCCGGGGCCAGCCGGCCCGGCACATCCATCACCGCGCCGCACGAGAGGCACCGCGCGTGGTGGTGCGGGTCCGTGCGACTGTCATAGCGCGCAGAGCCGTCGCCGTAGGTGAGCTTCACCGCCAGCCCGCAGCCGACGAGCGTCTCCAGCGCCTTGTAGACCGTCGCCAGCGAAATATCCGGGATCTCGGCCCGCACCGCCGTGAAGACCTCGTCCGCGGTCGGGTGCGTGTCCGTGCTGGCGAGGTACCGGTACACGGCCGCCCGCTGCTCGGTGAACCGCTGACCGTTCGCCTCCAGCGCCTCCCGCAACACGACTTCAGGGCGCATGTCCGGCGCACCGGCCCGCTTCACATCCTGCAACGCACTTCTCATCGCTACTCCGGAAGGGAGCTGGCTCGCGGTTGCCCGTCCGGGTTACTAACATAGAGACGGCCGAGCAAGGGTGTCAATAGCGATTCTCGCTCCGGAAAACCGCGCATCCCTCTGTCCCGATGACAGATACGACGTCTTCCCCGCAGCGCGCCGGCGAGTCGGGCCCCGTCCTCGCCCTCGCCGCCGACCTCCTCTTCGCCTCGCGCATCCGCGCCACGGCGGCCGCAATCGGCGCCACCGTGCACCTCGTCCGGTCGGCGGAGGAACTCCTGGCCCGGGCGAGAGAGACGAGCCCGCGCCTGGTGCTGATCGACCTCCAGGCCCGCGCCGGGGATCCCGCCGACGCGATTCGACGGCTGCGGGCCGCGCCGGAGACGGCAGCGGTGCCGATCATCGCGTTCGGCCCTCATGTGAGCCGGGAGGCGATCGAGGCCGCCCGGGCCGCCGGGGCCACCCGCGTGCTGGCGCGCTCCGCGTTCGTTCGTGAGCTGCCCGGGCTGCTGGCGGAGCCGCCGGCCGGGTGAGCCCGACGGGTGGCGGTGCACGGTCCTCGAGCAGGGGCCGCGCTCCGCAGGGGGCTCACCGGGGCGGTCCGCGACCGACGCCTGCGGCCCCGGCAGCGCGGGCGGTGCGTGGGGCGTGGCCGTCGCGGTCCTGCACCCCCGCCGGAAAAACAGAGCGCCCCGCGGCTCCGTGCCGAGCCGCGGGGCGCTCTGCGTCACGGGGCACCGCTCACGCGGCGTCCGCCTCCTCCTTCAGCTTGCAGTCGATGCAGTAGCGCGCGTGCGGCAGCGCGTCCAGGCGCTCGAAGCTGATGGGCTTCCCACAGTTGTGGCAGAGCCCGAAGTTCTCCGGATCCTTGTACAGCCGCCGCAACGCCTCCTCGATACGGTAAAGGTAGCGCCCCTCCTTGCTGGCGAAGAGCAGCATCTTCTCGCGCTCCATCGCGTCCGTGCCGAGGTCGGCGATGTGGTCCGAGTAGGAGTACAGGTCGGAGTCCGCCTGCTCCGCCGAGACCTTCGCGAGCTGGTCGAACTGCCCCAGCGAGCGACGAGCGCGCTCACGCTCGCGCAGCAAGCGCTGCTCGATGTGCTCGATCTGCTTCTTCGTCATCCGATTAGCCATTGGCGCCTTCACCATCGTGCGAGCCAACGAGCGGGGCGACTGTGAGGCGGGATCCCACCGCGGCTGCCCCGGGCCGCGGTTAATCTTACAATATACCGAACCCCGCCGCCGCGTGGCAAGACCCCGGCGTCCCGACCAGGACGGCTGCGGGCTCCTCGACGCCGCGACGCCGCTCCGCAGCCCGGGACAGCGGCAGCGCCGGCCGCGGCTGCGGAGCCGCAGTGCGGGGCTCGTCCGGCTCACGCCTGCAGCCACGCATCGCCGGCGCCGGGTCACGCGGCGACCAGCAGCCCGGTCGCGTACATGGTGGCGAGCCCCAGCACCAGGCCCGCCGCGTTGAGGGGCTCGGTCAGGCGCCCACGCGTCCCCAGCAGCCGCCAGATCTCGTGGACGACCTGGACGATCGCGCCCGCGCCGATGGCGAAGAACAGGGTGATGAGGAGACTCGAGTACGCGAACGCGCCGAGCCAGGCACCCACGACCGTGGGCGCGCCGGCCAGGAGGCCGAGGCCCACCAGCCGGCCGGCGCCCGTGCGCTGCGAGGCGATCGGCGCGACGATGCCGAGGCCCTCGGTGCTGTTGTGGATCAGGAAGCCGATGACGAGGAACGTCCCCAGCGCGATCTCGCCGGTCGCGTACGACGCCCCGATGGCGAGGCCTTCGCCCAGGTTGTGCAACCCGATCGCCGCGGCGATCAGCGTCGCCACGTAGAGCGGCGTGCGCTCCCGGCCTCGCTCGCTGCGCCGCTGGCCGAGCGCCGCCAGGAGCACCGGCGTCGCGAGCACTCCGATGAGCACCACGGCGACGCCCTGGAACGCCGCCGGGACGCGGGCCGCGACCTGCATCGCCTCCGCGAGGGCATCCGCGCCCAGGAACACCAGGAGCCCCACCGTGAAGCTGAGGAAGAAGTGCACCCAACGCTCCGGGATGGATCGCAGGAACGGCAGCCAGAGCAGGCCGAGGAAGACGGGCACCACGCCGGCGTAGATGCCGAGCAAGGCGAAGGTGGACAGGTAGCGCGCATCCACCGAGGGTGTCTGTGTCGCCACCGGGACGGTGCCGCCGAAGGTCAGCCCCGTGCTCGTCAGCAGTGTGATCGTGTGGGGCTCGCCTTCGACCCATGGGTAGGGGATCGTCACCGTGCGGCGCTCCAGGCGGCCGATGCGCCGGTCGCCGTCCAGCGTGTGGACCCAGGCGGCGTCGTCCACCAGGACCTGGGCGATCGTCACCGCCTCGGGCCCGCCGTTCACCACGTTCACCACGATCTCGCCGGGCCGCGGTAGCGTGATGCGTTCGATGGTGAGCTCTTCGACCGGGGGGAACGCTCGCTGGAAGACGCCCGCCGGGCCGACCCGCAGGAACGCGACCACGGCCGCCGCGAGCAGGACGAGCGGTGCGATGCCCTTCACCCATGTCGGGAGCGTGGCCGCGCGCCGCTCGCCGCGTCCGGCCACGACCCGAACGGGCGCGTCAGACATCGAGGTCCTCCCGGACATCGAAGATCCCCATCCAGCCCGATTCCGCGAACTCGCTCTGGTGCGCGTGGAACATGAACGGCCCCGGATGCCGGTACGTGAACTCGAGCACCGCGCGCTCGCCCTGACAGAGCATCACCGTGTCCGTCCACTCGTAACGCTCCAGGTCCGTTCCCGTCCGGTAGAGGCGGAAGAAGTTCCCGTGGAGGTGGAACGAGTTGATGAGGTCGAACTCCGTGACGTTGACCAGGTAGATGCGGTTCAACTCGCCCAGCCGGATCGGGATGGGGTGCCGCTGATAATGGAAGGCGACGGTGTTGACCGCGTACACCTCGTTCTCGTTGTCGAAGTTCGTGTCGAACGCGTTCATCACCATCACCATCTCGCGTGCCGGCGGCCGGCCCTGCCTGGGGTCGATCAGGAACACCCCGTAGAGACCCTTGTGGATGTGCCGCTTGAGCGGGGCCGTGTGGCAGTGGTAGAGGTGCAGCCCGAACGGCTCGGCATCGAACTCGTACACGTAGTGCTGCCCCGGCTCCACGATCTCGAACACGCCGTCCATGTCCGCCGGGTGGATGCCGTGGAAGTGGATCGTGTGCGGATGGGAGCTGGCGTTGATGAAGCGGACCCGCACGCGGTCGCCCTCGGTGCAACGGATCGTGGGCCCCGGCACCTGGCCGTTGAACGTCCATGCCGGGAAGTAGACTCCGGGTGCGACCTCGATCTCGCGGTCCACGGCCACCAGGTCGTACTCCCGGAGCACCTGCCCTGAAGGGAGCCGCGACACGCGCCCCGTGTCGAAGTGGGTGAGGAACGCGGTGGGGTCGAACAGGTCCCTCTGCACGTCGCCGACGGTGGCGAGCGCCTCGTGCGGCCCGTGCGCCGATGCGTCGTCCTGGCTCGCCCGCGCGCCCGTGCCGCTCAGCCCCAGCGCGCTCCCGGCCACCGCGAGCCCTGCCGCCCCCGCCAGTCCGGTGCGCAGCAGGTCTCGGCGGCTCATCGTGGTCTCCCGTGCGTCGGCGGTCGTGGGGCTGGGAAAGGTGCCGGGGTCGTCCCCTCGTGGGCGTTCCGGAGCCATGTCTGCCTCCTGCCGTCGCTGGGTCCGGCGTGTTCCGCCCGGTGAGCCGGGGGACCGCCGTCGTGGGGTCGGCGGCGTCAGGTTTTCAGTAACCCGAATCGTATTTTTAGACTGCCCGAATTCTCGGCTGGTGTCAAGCCCGGGCGGCGGAGGGTGTGCGGGGGCGTTGCTCGAACGGCGGCCGACGCCGTATCATGGCGGCGCACGACCCCTCACGGAGGAGATTGGACATGGCGCTTGGTGAGCAGGCCCTGGAAGCGTTGTTGCAGGAGGAGCGGCGGTTTCCGCCCCCGGCGGCGTTCCGCGAGGCGGCGAACGCTTCGGACCCC
>QGVH01000050.1 GCA_003242735.1 bacterium
GCGATCCGGTACTCCAGCTCCACGTTGTCCGGCTGGAGGACCTGCGCCCGGTCGTACCGATCCAGCGCCGCATCCAGGTCGCCGCGCGCCACGAGATCATCCCCCTCGCGGACCAGCATCTCGGCGAGCGCGTTCGCCCGGCCCGCCGTCGTGGCATCCGACGGCCGGCGGACCACCCGCAGCCCCTGCGCCTCGCGGTAGGCGTAGGAGGCCACCGCTCCGTCCCGGAGCTGGACCATGGCCAGCTCGCCCACCGCATCCCGTGGCGCGGCGAGCAGCGACCGCGGCACCATCACGGCGATCCGTCCGTTGCGCCGGATCTGCCATGCCTCGTCCGTGGTGCCCGTGGCGGCGAGGACCTGCGCCTCGGTCATCTCCAGCGTCACCTCGCCCCGCGCCAGCGCATCGCAGATCGCGCCCGTGCACGTGGCCAGCGCGTCCGCGACGAGCTCACCCCGCCGCGCAGCCATCGCGGCACGTCGCGCCCCCGCCTCCTGCCGCACCGCCTCGACCGCCGCGTCCGGCTCAGGGACTCGCTCCCCGTTCCGGAGGATCGGCTCCTCTCTGACGCGCTTCGGCGCGCACGCCGCGGCCGCCAGCGCGACGACCAACGTAAAGACTCGTATCCTCATGGCAAAACCCCGCCTCGTGCCACGCCTCGCCGACCCGCATGGGTCGCGCAATGCGCAGCGGTGCCGCACCGGTGCCCGTGGTGGGAGGACCTGCCGCGGGGCCGGCAGGTGTGTGACCGTACCGCGGTGGGAAAAGTTCCCGGAGAGGGACGGCGCTCAGAGCACTGTTTCGATCTCGAGCTGGCCGGTCAGCGCCGCCCTCCGCTGCGCGCGCCGCCGCGCCCGTCTCTCCGGTGACGAGCCCTCGCGGCGGAGCCGCTCGAGGTGCGCCTCGCACGCAGCCCGCGGCAGCCGCCACCGCCCGCCCTCGTCCTGCCACGCCCCCTCGATCAGGCCGGCCGCCGCCCAGCGCCGCCACCGCTGCGCCGTGTAACCCAGGAACTGCGCCGCTTGCGATGTCGAGAGCACGCGCGGGCCGCCCGCCCGCGCCTCCAACGCGGCCAACAGGTCCGCCTTGCGGACGGACACCGTGAGCACCGCGTCATCCGGCAGGTAGGCCAGTGCCTGCAGCAGCTCTTCCGAGGACATCGGCGCCCTCACTGCGATCCGTTGGACCGGCACGCGGCTCACCGCCGCGCCCTACCGCAGCTCGTTTTCGGCAACTTGCGGCCCGGCAAGAGACTGGACAAGACCGCCGCGCACGGACGCGGCATAGCCATGGCCGTCCCGGCCGCAGGGCGGGGGACGGTCGTCGCGAGGAGGCGATCCCGTACGCGCCCCGGCCGGCGCCGGCGCGGCGGCTCTTCAGCGCCGGGCATACAGCAGCCCCGACCCGGCGCGCGGCCGCTCGCGACACGCCGGCGCATCGGCCCGCGAAGCAGGACGGCGGCAGCCCGGATCGACCGGGCTGCCGCCGTCCCTCAGCCGCTCATGGACGGCTGCGCCTCTTCCGGCTCGGTGTCCTCCCGCCAGACCATATCGGTCCGGTTGTACAACCCCTCCCGACCCGTCTCGGGGCACTCGAACTGGAGTTCCAGCGTCGCTGCCGCGTCGAAGTACAGCTTCTCCGCGTAGGAAACCGGCGGCGGATGCTCCCCGCCGCAGGCCTTGCACCGGTAGTAGACGCTCACTGCAGCTCTCCTGCGCTGGAGTGATCGCTGTCCTCCCGGCCCCCCTTTCCCCCGTACCCTACACTGCCGCGGGGGCGTCCGGGAGTCAAGCGCCCGGCCGGCAGACCCTGGCGACCACGCGGTGCGGACGACGCGATCAGGGCCAGCGATCCGGCCCCAGCGGGGCCCTGTGGGCGCCGCCGGCGCGCCGGGCGGCTGCCGACAGCGTCCGGCCGGCCCGGCAGCACCCTCCCGCCAGGCCCCCGGGCGCCGGCCCCGGGCCGGGTCCGAACGCCCGGCGCCCTAGAACAACTCGCTCACCGGCGTCGGGAAGCACTTCTGGTCGCCGAAGGTGACCGTCCCGCCGTACATGGGCCCGCTGGGCCACAGATCCACGCCGTGCTGCGCCTCGTACCGGCGCAGGTCGCCGACCCGGTGGCCGTCCAGGAAGAACTCCCGCGCCCTCTGCTCCCTCAATGCAGCGAAGTACTCGGCCTCGGCCGGCGACTCCAACGGCGGCTGGCCGCCCACGGCGCGCTGCTCGTTCAGGAACGCCACGTTCTGGGGCGTGTTGCCCTCCGCCTCCGCGATGATGTAGCGGGCCTCGATCGCCGAGGCGAGCCGGATGCTGGAGGTGGCAGCGAACGGCGCCCCCTCGATCGTGCCATCGTGCGTGCTGAACGAAGGCGGCGAGTTGGGCACGATGAACTGCCCGCCGCCCGAGACGGTCCGCGGCAGCCCGTGGGGGACCCGCGGGTCGTTCAGGTCCTCGAAGCCCGTCCCCGAAATGCTGAACCAGGACGGCTCCCCTCCACCCATGAACTCCCAGAACGGGTTGCCGTGCCGCCTCGTGTCCGCGGACGAGCTGCCCTCCCGGTAATGGACGTCGAAGCGGAAGCCCTGGTCTTCGCGGGAGACGTACGGGGGCGTCACCGCCCGGGCGTACGTGATGGCCCCCTGCGCGTCGCCGAGACCGAGCGCCGCGCGCGCCGCACCGACGCGCGCCATGTTCAGCGCCGAGTCCGCCCCGGCGACGGTCTGGGCGCGGAGCGCCGCATCTTCGATTTTCTCGGCCGCCTCCCGGGCGACCTGGGCCGCCGCCATCGCCGCCTCGAACCGCTGGAGCGCCGCCGCGAACAGCTCGTCCGGCCGGAGCGGAGCCCCCTGCGCGTTGATCCGGGTCTCGCAGAGGTTCTCGGCCAGCAGCACCCACGTGTAGCCGGCGAAGCCGAGGATCTTTGCGTACCGGAGGTCGTTGGCGACGGTGTCGCCCAGGAGGTTGCGGTAGCGCCCGGCAACGCTGTCCGCCAGGAAGCGCGCCCGGTGCAGGCCGTTGAAGACCGCCAGCGCATACGTGGCGTTGTTCTCCGTGATCCGGCGCTGGTCGATCTCCTGGTTCTCGCCGAACGCGTGGTGGATGCGCAGCTCGTCCGCGAAGCCGGCGCCGAAGAGCGCGGTCCAGGCATACGCGGGTTGGAAGTCGCCGATCACCCCATCGTACATGAGCTGGAGATAGGCCGGGTCCTCCAGCGCCGGATTCTCGATCGCGCCCGGGTTCGTCACCTCGAGCCAGTCGGCACAGGCGGCCAGCGTGGCGGCGACGGCGACGGCCACGGCGAACGCGCCCCTGCTCCTGCGGCGGCGGATGCCGGCTGTCATCGATTTCATCGTCACCCCCATTAGAAGCTGAAGTCCATCGCCAGGGACCAGCGCCGCAGCATCGGCACGGGGTAGACGTCGGCCCGCGCGAACTGCCGGTTCCCGTAGCCGCTCACCTCGGGATCCAGCCCGCTGTAGTCGGTCCACATGGCCAGGTTGTGCCCGGCCAGCGTGATCCTCGCGGAACTCGCCCGGAACCGCTGCGCGAACTCGGCCGGCAACGTGTACGTCAGCGAGACGTCCCGGAGCTTGATGAAGTCGGCCTTCTCGATCCACAGACCGAGCGGCTGGCCGGCGTTCACCGCGAGGCCGGCGGCCGCATCGCTCTCCGTGATGGAGGTCGTGAGCCGCGCAGCCTCCACCTCCGGATCGTCCTGCCGGCGCGGATCGTTCACCCGCTGGCAGTTCTGGTTGATCGCGCAGCGGTTGAACTCCTTGTAGTTGAACAGGTGGTGGCCACCCTTGTGGTCGAACAGGACGAACAGCCGGAAATCACGGAACAGCGTGAACGTGCTCGCCAGACTGATCTCGCGCGTCGGCGTCGGCGTGCCGATGTACTGGATGCTGTCGGTGACCACCAGGTAACGCGCGCCGTTGGTGTGCTCGTAGATGACCGGCTTTCCGTCGGCATCCCGCACGGGCACGCGGAACCAGTAGCCGCCGATCGGATAGCCCTCGCGGTGGCGCTGCACCGAGCCGTAGGACTGGCCGCTGAGGACGATCTCGGTGCGGTCGTCGCCGAACTTGACCAGCTCGTTCGAGTTCGTGGCGAGCGTCAGGTTCAGGTCCCACGCGAGCCGGGGCGTCTGGATCGGCGTCGCGTAGACCGCCAGCTCCACGCCGGTGTTCAGCGTCTCGCCCAGGTTACGCAGGATCGCCTGGGTCCCGCCGAAGAACGTGCCGGCGAATCCACTCGAGCCCGGCGCGCCCTGGGCGATGATGACGTCCCGCATCCGCTTGTTGTAGTACGTGAACTCGACACCGACGCGGTCGTTCAACAGGCCGGCATCGAACCCCACCTCGAACTCCACGCCGCGCTCGGCCACGAGATCCGGGTTGCCCAGGCTCTGCGCCTGGAGCGCGGAGACCACGCTCCCGTCGGGCCGCACGGCCCTGTTCACCGTGTAGGTCTGCGTGGCCGAGAACGGGGCGGGCGCCTGGCCTGCATGGCCCCACGCCGTGCGGAGCTTGAGGTCGTCGACGCGCACGCGGTCGAAGAAGGCGCGCAGCACCGGCTCTTCGGACGCCACCCACGAGAGCTGCGCCTTGGGGTAGTAGATCCAGTCGAACGACTCACCGAACGACGAGTTGTCGTCCGCGCGGATCGCACCGGTCAGGAAGAGCCGGTTCTTCCAGCCGATCTGCTCCTGGATGAACAGGCCCACCGACTTGCTCTCGCTGTAGCCGTTGCCGCCCACCGTCGTCGCCGCGGCGCTGATGAGCGTGATGTCCGGCGCACCGAGCCCGGTTCCCGTCGCGCTCAGCACTTCGTATTTCTGCGACGTCGCCTGGAACCCGACGGACGTCGTGGAGACCAAGTCCGGCGTCAGCGCCCGTTCGATGTTGCCGGTGTAGTCGACGGTGTACACGTAGTGCCGCGGCACGCGCTGCGCGACGAGGCCGGCCGTGGGCACGCCCGCGAATTCGGCGTCCGTCGAGCCCGGCGGCGAGAGGATCTGCGCCAGACTCGACGTGAAGTCCAGCCCCACCGTGAGCCGGTTCCTGAACCATGGGAACGGCAGGACGTTGATCGTGGCGCCCAGCGTGAGGCGGTCGGAGCGCGTCGTGTTGTTGTACGTGTTGGCCTGCTCCGGGCGTGTCGTGGCCCACCCCTCGTTGCGCGGGTCGGTGGTCACCCGGCCCGGCCTGCCCCGGAACGCACTCAGCAGCATCCCCTGCGCCGACTCGTCGCCCACGGGCAGCCGTAGATCGCTGCGCGCGTAGGACGAGGTCACGGTCAGGTCGAACCAGTCGTTGGGGAAGAGCGAGAAGTTCGCGCGGAGAGATTTCCGGTCGCTGTAGTTGTTGTAGAAGATGCCGCTCTGGTCCAGGAGGTCGCCGGAGAAGTAGAACGAGTACCGCTCGCCGCCGCCCCGGGTCGAGATGGAGAGCTTGGTCACTGCGCCGTTGCGGAGCGCCGCCGGGTCTTCACGCAACGGGTTCTGCCGCAGGATCGTCCCGGGCGCCACGCCCTGACAACCCGGCCAGACCGGGTTGCCCGCCGCATCCCGCTCGTCGATCTTCGCCTGGTCACACGTCGTGTAGTTGTCCGGGATGTCCACGCCCCACCGGTTCTGTGCCACCTCGGCCCGGATGTCCCAGCGCATCGCCTGCTCGCCCCGCCGGCCCTTCTTCGTGATGATCTGGATCACGCCGTTCGCCGCTTCCGCGCCGTACAGCGTGGCCGCCGCCGGTCCCTTCACGATCTCGATCGACTCGATGTCGTTCGGGTTGATGAAGTCGAACGCCGACGTGACCTGTCCGGTGTACGACGTCGTCCCTGCGCCGGACGGCGTGAACGCGCCCAGATCCTCGATGTTGTAGCGCACGCCGTCCACGTAGACGACCGGCTTCGTGTGCGTCAGCGAGCCGGCGCCGCGGATCCGGATGTCCGCCGCCGCGCCGAGCGTCCCGGAGTTCGTGAGGATCTGCACGCCCGGAGACTTCGCCTGCATTAGCTCGGTCAGACTCGTGATGGCCGTCTGCTCGGTGAGCGTCGCGGCGTCCAGCCTCGTGATCGAGTTGCCCAGCGTCCGTCTCGACGTCGCGCCCGCCGTCCCTGTCACCACGATCTCATCGAGGTCGAACGCCGTGGCCTCCAGTTGGATGGTGACCTGCGTGACCTCGCCGGCCGCGACCCGGACCTCCCGCTCGGCGGCCGCATACCCGATCATGGTCACGCGCACCACGTGCGTGCCGGCCGGCACGTTCAGCAGCAGCACCTCACCGGCCGCGTTCGCCAGCGCCGTCCGGTTGGTCCCGACCAGCGCGACCTGGGCGGTGGCGATCGGCCGTGCGGTGGCTGCCTCGACCACGCGCGCCCGAACGGTACCGGTCGCCTGCGCCCCGGCGACCTCCGGCAGGACGGCCAGCACCGCCGCCGCGATGGAGCACGTGCACGCTCGTTCGAAGCACCTGGGGACCATCCGCACCTCCTCTCCGGCTCGGGGAACGAAAAAAGATCCCGCCGGGGGAGCACCGCGCTCTCCCGGCGGGTCTACTTCGACTCTTATTGACGATTCGCTGAACGGCGCGCCCGCGGCAGCGCCCGCTTCGCTTCTAGAGAAGGCGAACGATCCCTACACGGCGCCCGGTCGGCTCGCGTCCCGGACGCGCTCGCCGACCCGGCCGGGCCGCGCGGATCCGGATGGTCGAAGCGTCGCGTCAGCAGTGTACGCCCCCGCCGCCAGGGCGGTCAAGGCTGGAGCACGCCGCACCAGGGCGCCGCGGGGCCGGTGGACGGCTCAGTGGCGGTGTCTGGTGGCGGGTTGGTCTGCCGCCCGGCTCCTGTTATCTTTGGGGCACCCCCCGGAACATCACCCGGCCCGGCCCCGGACGGCGCCGTTCGAAGGCCGTATGACGCATCACGAAGGACGCGTGTCTTCCCGGAAGGATCCGTCGCCCGATCTCGCTGCCTGCTGGCCACTGGTGGCGGTCACCGGCGCGGTCGTACTCGTGTTGCTCATCCTGGCCGCGACCGACGCACTGATCATCCATGCCCTGCCGCTGGCCGGCATCACCCTGGGCTGCGCGGTCTCGTTCTACGCCGCCTTCCTTGCCCGGCCGCCCGCGGTGCGGCGGTTCGGCAGGGCGGCGTTCGTGCTCATGGTCTGCTTCTTCTGCGTGACCGCCTACTCCGGCTGGCAGGGCAAGCGCACGGCCTTGGGACTCACGCGGGTCATCACGCCCGTCCCACAGATCGTGCGCATCGCCCACCATCCGCCGGGCAGGGAATTGATGGCCGCGCTCGCGCTGAGCGCTGCCGTGGAGGCCATGGACGCCGCGCGGTCCAGGCTGCTGGCGGAAGAGCCGCCCGACACCACGGGACGCGGCCTCTGGACGCGGCTGACCAACAGGGAGAACCAGCGCTACTGGGTCGTCGAGACCAGGCTCGGCATCCCGCAGGTCATGGAGTTCTACCGCCGACCCGAGAACCGGCCGGGCTGGGTCATCGCCGCCGAGCGCGCCGAAGGACTGATCGCCCTGCGCCGCGGCGCCGAGGAGCTCCTCATCATGGCGTCCGATGGGGCTCCCCGGGCCCGTAGCAAGGTGGCCTACCTCTACATCGGTCACGGCGCCGAGTGAACGGCGGCGCTCCCCAGGGCCAGCGCCGACAGCAGGTAGGCGAGGTTGGCGGTGCCGTCCATGATCGGCTCGTTGGTCGAGTAGTCGCCCATGTCGTCGTGGTAGACGATGTGCCCCGTGTTGAACGCGGCGTACTCGTCCTCGTCCCGTAGCCGCACGCCGCGCAGACTCTCGAAGATCGAGCGGTAGACCGGCCCGTCCACCAGCCCGCCGCGCTGGCTCAACGGCCCGTAATGCATCGCGACGACGGAGTGCGGGTCGCGGGGCCACGTGCCGTCCTCCGGCAGCCCGATGACCATGGACACGCCCCACGGGTTCGTGCCGAAGAGCCAGTCGAGGGCGGCGAACTCGTACTCGATGAACGACGTGTCGCCCGTCATGCGCCGGTAGTGCAGCGCCTGCGTCGCGAAGGACGCCATCAGGTTGTTCGAGCACCAGATGAACGGGATGCCGACGCGGAACCCGTTGTCGGCCCGCTCCACCACGTTCCGCAGCCCCCAGCGGTAGAACGTGGCCAGCAGTTGCCGCTCGTGGCCGTCCGGGAGCTGGCGCCACGTCTCGTAGTGCCCGTTGTTGTGCCACGGGTACCACTGGTAGTGGTTCGCGGTGTCCTGGCCCATCCACGGCGTGACGGGCTCGCGGCGCGCAAAGCCCATCGCATCGCGCAGGTACCGCTCCTCGCCCGTGAGCGCGTGGAGCATCGCGGCGCCCAGCTCCATGTCGTCCGTCCAGTTGTCTTCCTCGTAAAAGTACGGCGAGACGCCGGGCGCGGTCTGACACACGCCCGGGTAGCGCAGGCCCAGCTCGTAGGCCGCGATCGCCTTGCGCCGCAGCACCGCGGCGAACTCGGGGTCGCGCTCCGCCCAGATGACGGCGCCCAGCGCGAACGCCGCCGCGTACTTGCCCGCGGTGGACGCCATGCCGTTCGAGCGGTTCTTGTTCCCGAACAAGCCTTGCGGCTTGCCCGTGCACGGGTAGACCGGCCGGTACGAGCCCTTGCCCCAGCCGTAGTCGGACGAATCGGTCGTCGGCAGGTCGAGGTACGAATGGTCGCGGTCGTCCGCGAGCTGGTTCAGCATCAGGTCGTCTTCGGGATACATGCGAACCAGCCACTCCAGGCCGTGCCGCGCCTCGTCCAGCACGTCCGGGATCCCGTTGGCACCGGGCAGCCCGCGGGCGTCGTACTCGTCGCCGAACGCCTCCGGGTGGTCGCGCCACGCCTGCATCAGGAGGAACGTCGCGTTCGCGGACGTCGTCACGTACTGGAGGTAATCCGCGGCGTCGGCCCACCCGCCCGCGACCGGGATGAACTCGCCCTCACGCGTGGGGTGATCCACCAGGATGCCGTCCGTCCGGTGGTGCACCGAATCCCGGAAGAACGGGTTGAACCCGGAGCGCTGCTGACGCAGGTACGCGAGCAGGACGTCGGCCGCGCCGCGGTAGACGTCGCGGCCGATGCGCAGCCGCGGCGAGACGGCGCTGCCGGCCACCAGCCGGTACTCGCCTTCCTCGCGCAGCTCCGTGAAATCCAGCCGGTAGGCCTCCACGCACGGCCCGAACGGGCCGCCGGCCTTCACCGGGAGCGGGCCCAGCACCGTGTGGCCGGTGTGGTGATCCACCACGTGGAACGTTTCGAACGTGCGCGGCTCCAGCGCGCACAGCACGGCCACCTTCGGGGCATCCGGCAGGTAGCCGAGCTGATTGATGCGGATCCGGTGGCGCGCGGTGTCCACCTCTGCGCCGAGGATCGGCTCTCCGCGTGGGGGCGGGGCTCCTGCACACGCGGCCAGCGTGACGGCGAGGGCGGAGAGCGCGGGCGCGAGGGCGCGGACCCGTCCGCGCGCAGACGCGGGGCGCAGACGGCGAGCGCCGCAGCCGGCCCGCGCCGGGGCGGGGAGAACGTCGGCACGAGTGGGAGCGGAGATGTGGGCAACGTGGGGCTGCATCGGGGTCCGTCCAGGGGCTGAGGGTGACCGGAGGCGGCCGGCGCGCCTGAACGCCGGTTCCGGTCGCCGCGGCACGCCGGCCAGACCTCGCTGCATTGCGTCGAATGCCGCGGCAATGTACGGTGCGACGGGGCGGTGGTCCAAGGGAACCGGTCGAGGCGACCAGAC
>QGVH01000051.1 GCA_003242735.1 bacterium
TATGATGCGTGCGCACCGTCTGGGTGCCTCCGAGTGCGAGGGATACTTCTTGGTCGAAGCCCCCGTATTCTAAGGCTCCAGACGGTGTTTCGCATCCTCACCTCAGCTCACTCGTGCAGGATTCGGGTTCATACGATGGCTTCCATGCAGGGGATCACTCGATCCTGGCGGATCGGGGGCGGGGTTGACGCGGATCACCTGGCCGTTGCCCCAACCGTTGGAGGCCAGGAGCACGGCCACCTCCGCCATAGCCGCGACCGCAATCCTTCCGCACATATAAACATACTACGGCCCGGCGCACACACCAGAGCGGTGCGTGCGCCGGGCCGCCGTACGGATGCGAGCTAATTCAACCGCATCGTGACGCCGACGTTGAGCGTCGCGGCGCCGGCGCCGACGTCGCCGTAGAGAGCCATCCGGTCGTTGAAGAAGTAGCGGCCGCCGGCCCTGCCAATGAAGTAGAGCGCGCTGTTGCTGCACAGGTCGCCGCTGCCGGAGTACGAGCACGAGACGATCGAGTAGCCCAGCCCGAGGCCGAGGAACGGGTCGATCTTCTTGTTCTCGAGCTTGAAGTGGTAATTCGCCGTGGCGCCGATCGGGACGTACGACAACGTGAAGCCCGGATCCGACCACGAGTAGTAGTCGACGCCGGCCTGGATGCCGATCAGTCCGTCGCCGAGGTCGGGCACGCTGCGGAGCGCGTGCTCGAAGCGCAGGCCGAAGGACACGGACGCGGCGCCGATCCCGCCGATGCCGATCGTCGCCCCGACGTCGGTATACCCGAGGCGGAAGCCGTCCTGAGCCGCCGCCGGCTGCGTGAACGAGGCGAGAGCGATGAGGACTGCGGCGGTGTGGACGAATCGAGACATCGTTTCCTCCTGAGCAGTGAAACGTTTGGCATGATCCGGAGGCGCCACCGTGGCGCCTCCGGTGACGTCGCGGCCGGTCAGGGCCAGCGCGCCTTGAAGCCCGGGACGGGCCCGTTCCCCTGGATGTCGGATGTGCCCTGGCCCAGCTCGCCGAACTGGTTGGAGCCCCAGCTGTACAGCGCACCTTCCTCCGTGATCACCAGTGCATGCGAATCGCCGGTGGCGACGTACAGCCAGCCGCTACCGGGCACCCGGGTGAACTCGTAGTAGTTGGATTCGTCGGGGATGCCGAGCTTGCCGCGCGCGTTGGCGCCGCTCGCCCAGAGGATGCCGCCCGCCTCCAGCGCGATCGTGAATCCGCTGCCCGTCGCGACGTCGACCCAGTCGGTGGCCGGGCTGAGCTTCCGCGGAATCAACGCCTCTTCACCGTTCAGACCGAGCTCGCCGCTGATGTTCCGGCCCCAGCCCCACAGCGTGCCGTCGGTCTTGATCGCCACGATGGCGCCGCCGTTGACTCCGGCCGAAGCCAGGAGCCAGTCGTCCTCCGCGCCGACACGTTGCGGCTGCGATACGTAGCCCTGTCTGGTGCCGTTCCCGAGCTGGCCATACGTGTTGACGCCCCAGGCCCAGAGGCTGCCATCCTCCTTGATGGCGACGGCGTGGTCCGCACCGCCCGCAGCGAGGACCCAGCCGCTGCCGGCGACCTGGGCAGGCACTTCCTCCACCGCCGCGTCTCCCCTGCCGAGCTGGCCGAACCGGTTCCGCCCCCACGTCCAGAGGGTCCGGTCCGCCTTGATGGCCAGCGTGAAGTCGTCGCCGGCACCGATGGCCACCCAGTCGTTGTCGGTGCCTACGCGCTGGAACGTCGAGTGCTGTTCGCCCGGGATCCCGAGCTGGCCGTAGCCGTTGTCACCGGCGACCCAGAGCGAGCCGTCGGACTTGAGTGCGATGCTGTGAGCGTAGCCTCCCGCGACGGCGACCCAGGTCGTCTCGGCGCTCACGCGGACGGGCGCGTTCCGATCCGTGGTGTCGCCGAGGCCGAGCTGCCCGTGTTCGTTCCTGCCCCAGCTCCAGAGGGTGCCGTCGTCGGCGATGGCCAGGCTGTAGGACCAGGCCCCTGCCACGGGGCGAGACTGGAACACGCGCACGACCAGCTCCGCGGTCCGCGTCAGGCCGCCGGAGACGCCGCGGACGGTCAGCCTGTGGTCGCCGACGTGGACGTGCTGGCCGAGCGAGAGAAAGACTTCGGCGTTCGTTGGGTTGGCTTCGTCGTCCTCCTCGAGCGTGGCGAACATACCGGCCGGCGCGCCATCGACCGAGAGGTCGATCGGACCGTCGAAGCCGTTGAGCCGCTCGATCGTGATGCCGACCCTCGCGCCCCGGCCCTGGATGACGCTGGCCCTGCCCGACTCCAGCACGATCCGGAAATCCGGGGTCGGAGCGGGCGAGATCGTCAGCGAAAGCGTGGCCGTCCGGTCGCTCATGCCGTCAGCACGGGCGCGCACGGTGAGCTGATAGCTGCCCATCTCCGCGTCCGCGGCCGCGGAGAGCGTCAGCGTGCTGGTGGTCGCGCCGGCGGGGATCGTGGCGGGGGAGAAGGTCGCCGTCACGCCGGCGGGCGCGCCCTCGAGCGAGAGCGCGACGGCGCCGTTGAACCCGTTGCCGCGGGTTAGCGTGATGGTGGCGGAATCGCGCTCGCCCGGGACCAGGCTCACCGACGTGGGAGACAGCGCGAAGTTGACTGAGATGGTCCCGGGAGGCTCGGTCGGGCCCTCATCGTCGCCGCAGCCGGCACCCAAGACGAGGGCGAGGGCCAGGAGGGGCAGGCGCCAGGTCGCTTTCCGGACCATCGTCGCTGGAACGTCCATTTGCAGCACCTCTCGAGATGAATTGGGAAGTCACCCGCACGGCGCCGCTCGACGGGAACGTGGAAGCCGGTGCTTGCAGCGCCGGGCCCCGCCGCGCTATACTCGGTCGTGCAGCGCGCGCGAAGGACCGCTCGCGACGGTCCTCTCCCTTTCCATCGCACTTCGGACCCGAAGAGGGCCATCGCTCCCCGGACCAACCCGCAACGTCCTACCGTATGGCGACCTCACGCGACGCGACCGTCCTCCTGCACAGCTCCCGTGAGGGTGACCGACAGGCGCTCGACGAGCTCTTCGCGCTCACGTACGACGAGCTGAAGCGGGCCGCCCGCTTCCGACTGGGCCGGGGCCGGGCCGGTGAGACGCTGAACACGACGGCGCTCGTCCATGAGATCTACATGCGCCTGGTCGACCAGACCCGGGTGGAGTGGGCGGATCGTGCGCATTTCCTGGCGATCGCGTCCCGGGCCATGCGCTTCGTGCTGATCGATCATCTCCGCGCCCGCTCGGCGCTCAAGCGCGGCGCGCTGGGGGAGCTGGTGCCGATCGAGGCCATCGAGGTGGAGGAGGCCGGGGCGCAGACGGAGAGCGACCTGCTCGCGCTGAACGAGGCGCTCGAGCGGCTGGGGAGCCTCAGCCCCAGGCTCGGGCAGCTCGTCGAGTACCGGTTCTTCGGAGGGCTGACGTACGAGGAGATCGCCGAGGTGATGGGGATCTCGGTGCGTACGGTGAAGCGGGACTGGATGCGCGCGCGGACGTGGCTCTACGAGATGCTGACGGAAGAGGACGAGGGCGGTCGGATCGGGCCCCCGGCGGGTGAGTCATGAGGGACCTCACCCCCGGCCGCTGGCAGCGGATCGACCAGCTCTTCGAGGCCGCGCTGGACCAGCCGCCCGGGCGTCGCCTGGAGTGGCTCGCGCGCGCGTGCGAAGGCGACGCAGCCCTGTACGACGCCGTCGTCCGGCTGCTTTCGAAGGTCGAGACGGCCGAGAAGGCGCTGGGCGAGTCCGTCACCGACTACGCCGACACGCTGCTGGCCTCGCTCGGACGGGAGACGGCCGGCGCCGCGGGCGACGACGGCCCGCTCCCGTCCGGCGGGCGCGTCGGCGCGTACCGGCTGCTCGGGGTGATCGGGCGCGGGGGGATGGGCACCGTCTACCTCGCGCAGCGCGACGATGCGGAGTTCGAGAAGCGCGTCGCGCTCAAGCTGGTCCGGCGCGGGATGGACACCGACGACATCCTGCTCCGCTTCCGCTACGAGCGTCAGATCCTTGCCTCGCTGGAACACCCGAACATCGCGCGGCTGTACGATGGCGGCGCCACGGCGGACGGGCGACCGTACCTCGTCATGGAGTACATCGAGGGCGTGTCGATCACGCGTCACTGCGACGAGGCCCGGCTGTCGATCGACGCGCGGCTGCGGCTGTTCGCCGACGTGTGCCGCGCGGTCCAGTTCGCCCATCAGAACCTGGTCGTCCACCGCGACATCAAGCCGTCGAACATCCTGGTCCAGCCCGATGGCACGGTGAAACTGCTCGATTTCGGGATCGCGAAGCTCCTGGACCCCGCGGTGGCCGGTCCCGCGCCGAAGACGCGGACAGGGCTGCGCGTCTTCACGCCGGAGTACGCGGCGCCGGAGCAGCACACAGGCGAGGCCGTGACGACGGCGGCCGACGTCTACTCGCTGGGCGTCCTGCTGTTCGAGCTGCTGACGGGCAGGCGGCCCCAGCGCATGCCGGACGCGGCCCGGCCGAGCGCGGCGCTGGGCCGGGGCGCCGCCGGGTCGTCCGACGCGGCGGCCGCCGACTCGCTCGAGGAGATCGCGCGGCGGCGGGGCACCACGCCGGAACGGCTCCGGCGCCGGCTCCGCGGCGACCTGGACAGCATCGTGGCCACGGCGCTGGCGCGAGAGCCGGCCCGGCGGTACGCGTCGGCGGGCCACCTCCTGGCGGATGTAGAACGGCATCTGGCCGGGTTCCCGGTCGAGGCGCGCGGCGCCTCGCTCCGCTACCGGGCGGCGAGCTTCGTGCGCCGGCACCGCGTGGGGGTCGCGGCCGCCGCGGCCGTCGTCCTCTCGCTCTTCGGCGGGTTGGGCGCCGCCCTGTGGCAGGCCGGGCGCGCGGCGCGCGAACGCGACGAGGCGCGGATCGAGCGCGCCCGCGCCGAGCAGGTCGCCGGCTTCGTGCTCGGCCTCTTCGCGGCGGCGGACCCGCTCATGCAGGAGCGGCTCGACACGCTGCGGGCGCGGGACCTCGTTGCTCGGGGCGTCGAGCGCGTGCGCACCGAGCTGGCCGACCAGCCGGACGTGAAGGCCCGGACGCTCGCCACGCTCGGGAACGTCTACATGCACCTCGGACTCTACGACCAGGCCCGGGAGCTCTTCGAAGAGGTCCTGGCGACGGCGCGCCCGTCGTCCGGCCTCCCGCGCGAGCGCGCGCTGGCGCTCGCCTCCCTCGCCCAACTGGCCGGCTGGCGGGGAGACTACGTCGCCGGCGACTCCCTCGGCGCAAGGGTTCTCGCCGCCTATGCGGAGCATGGCTGGGAGCATGACACGCTCTACGCCGACGTCCTGAGCTGGCGCGGGATCGCGCTGGGGATGCTCGGCCGGAGGGCTGAGGCCGAGGCGCATCACGCGGAGGCGCTTACGCTCGCCAGGCGATGGGAGCCGGGCGGAGGGAAACAGACCTCCAACCTGCTCAACAACATCGCCACGTATTACGCGAACATCGACGAGCACGCGCGGGCCGAGCCACTGCTGCTCGAGGTGATCGAGATCGATCGGAAGCTCTACGGGCCCGGCCATCCTCAACTCGCCATCGCGTACAACAACCTCGCCAGCTCCATCCATTACCAGGGCCGGCGCACGGAGGCCGAGCCGTACTACCGCCAGGCCCTGGCCACTGCCCGTCGGGTGTACGGCCCCGACCATCCTCACGTGGCGCAGTTCGCCGAGAACCTTGCCACGCTGCTGGACGATCTCGGCCGCTACGACGAGGCCGAACCCTACTACCGGGATGCGCTCCGGATCCTGACCTCGAGGCTCGACCCCGCCGACACCAGACTCGCGATGCTCCGGCGCAACCTGGCGTTGAACCGCGACGCCGTCGGCGTCTACCAGGAGGCGGAGCAGCTGCTCCGCGCGTCGGTCGCCGCGCTCGAGGCGACGCTCGGGGCGGACCACCTCTACACGGCGCTCGCCCGCGCGAGTCTCGGCCGCACGCTCACGGCGGCAGGTCGGGCTCCAGAGGGGTTGGCGCTGCTGCGGACCAGCCTCGCGGTGCTGGAAGGTCAGTTGCCGGACGGCCACTGGCGGCTCCAGGTCGTGCGCAGCGATCTCGGCGCCGCGCTCGCGGCCACGGGCGACGTCGCGGCCGGGGAGCGGCTGCTCCTCGACAGCCATGCCGCCCTCCTCGTCGACCGGGGGCCCGACGACTACTCGACCCGCGACGCCCGCGCGAACCTGGCTCGCTTCTACCGGGCGCGAGGGCAGCCGGAGCTGGCCGCGGAGTACGAGCGGCCGGAGAGGAGAAGGCCATCGCGCTGACGGCTACAGGCTGTACCCGCCCGCGCTCGAGGCGAAGTCGACGATCCGCGCGTGCGTTGGGGAATCTTCGACGAACGGTCGCCGGGCCTCGGGAACGTCGTCCGCGGCCAGGCAGTGGAAGGGTCGGGGCGGGGTCGTGGCAGTCCTCATGCCAGGTTCGCCTGAGGCGGTCACGTCGCTGCTGTCGAAGTCGCCGACCGCGAATACGGTGGCGGATGTCCGCCGGCGCACGGGCAGCGTCGGGCGCGCGTCGCTGAGCCTTCGAGCGACGGCGTCGGGCGGGGCCCTCAGTCGACGGGCGCCGGCGCGATCCGGAAGACGCTGCGGTACCGGAACGCCAGCGTCGCCGCGCGGACGAGCATCAGCGTGACGATCCCCCACCACACGCCCTGGAGCTCCCAGCCCATCGGGACGACGAGCAGGAGGACGGCGCAGCCGGAGACGGCGGCGGTCACCATCTGCGCGGCGAGGAAGCGGAAGTCCTCGGCGCCGATGAAGATCCCGTCCCAGACGAAGACGAGCGCGTTGAGCGGCTGCATCGCGATGACGAAGGGCAGCACGGTGCGCGTCGCCTCGATCGCGGTCCCGTCGTCGGTGAAGAGCCGGGGCAGCCAGGGCCCAAGGGCAAGGAAGGCGGCCGCGAGGAGGATGCCGACCCCGAGTCCCCAGGCGAGGAGCCGGTCGGCGGCCCGCACGACGGCGTCCGCCCGGCCCTCGCCCCGCAGCCGCCCGACCATCGCCTGGGCCGCGACGGCGAGCGCGTCGATCAGGAGCGCGAGCATGAGCCAGAGCTGGGAGGCGACGAGGTGCGCGGCGACGGCGACGGTCCCGACCCGCGTCGCCACTGCTGTCGCGAGCGTCATGGTGCCGACGAGGGAGGAGGTCCGCACGACGAGCGCGCCGCCGACGCGGAGGAACGGGAGCAGGT
>QGVH01000052.1 GCA_003242735.1 bacterium
GGACGAAGGGTCGCAAGATGCTCTGTGCCTCTCCTGATCATCAACTCGTGCATGTCCAAGCAGCGGTCTGCGGGCCACAGAACCGTCAATATCAGACCTCAGGCACTACGTGCAGGATCCGGGTTCAAAGAGCACTTCCAGCGTTACCGGAACGCGCTCTACGATGGGAAACCATCAGAGTGGGTCTTCCACCACCTCAAGAATCGCCGACGCACAAAAGCAGGCGATCGGATCGGAAGCCTAAGGCGATCGCTCAAGGAGGCGGCCAAACGAGCCGGCATCACCTGGGATTTCCATACTCATGATCTTCGCCACTGGCGAGCAACAACCTGGATTGAAGAGGGAATGCCGCTGCCGAAGGTTCAACGAGCGTTGGGGCACAGCTCGTTGCGGACAACCGAGTGGTACTTGCAGTTTGTCCGCGAAGACCTTCTGCCGCTTGCCGGCCGCAAGAAGTAAGGCGACGGATCCCAGATGCATAACCGGCCGCCCTCGCTCGAGAGCGGCCGGTTTCGTCTAGAGGCCCCGGGCGGATTCGAACCGCCGGATCGCGGATTTGCAGTCCGCTGCCTTACCACTTGGCTACGGGGCCGTGGAGGAAGATCGTGGTCTCACGAAGGAGAAGCGGGAAACCGGACTCGAACCGGCGACCTTCTGCATGGCAAGCAGACGCTCTACCAACTGAGCTATTCCCGCGAAACTAAAAGAAATTAGCCACTGGACGCGCAGGAGTCAAGGCGTCCTCGACGCCGCGACCGAGCGGTACAGCTCCTCGTACTGCGCCGCGGAGCGGGTCCAGGACCAGTCCAAGGCCATGCACCGGCGCCGCAGTTCGTCCCAGCCGGGCTGGCGCCAGGCTGCGCGGGCGCGTCCGACGGCCCCGAGCAGCCCCGCGGGTGTCGGCTCCGTGAAGGCGAAGCCGGTCACGCCGTCCTCCACCGTGTCTACGAGCCCGCCGGTGTGGCGCACAATGGGAACGGTGCCGTAGCGCTGGGCGATCATCTGCCCGAGGCCGCACGGCTCGTAGCGGGAGGGCATGAGGAAGAAGTCGGCGCCTGCATAGAGCCGCCGGGCGAGCCGGTCGTCGAAGCCGAAGACAGCGGCGACACGGCCCGGGAACGCATCCGCCGCCCTCGCGAGCGCGCGCTCGTACTCCGGTTCGCCGCTGCCCAGCACGGCCACGGCGCCGGGCTCGCGGAGCAGGTCGGGCAACGCGTCGATCAGGATGTCCACGCCCTTCTGGTGCACGAGGCGGCTCACCATGGCGAGGAAGGGGCCGTCGTCCCGCAGGCCGAGCTCCGCCAGGATGGCGCGCCGGTTCGCCTCCTTGCCGTCGAGCCGCGAGGCGTCGTAGCGCGTCGCGATGGCCTCGTCCGTGGCGGGATCCCAGTCTCGGGTGTCGATGCCGTTCAGGATGCCCCGCAGGTCGGCGGCACGGTGGCGCAGGAGGCCGTCGAGCCCGGCCCCGAACTCGGGCGTCTGGATCTCCCGGGCGTACGTCGGGGACACGGCCACGAGCCGGTCGCTCAGCGCCAGGCCGCCCTTGAGGAAGGAGGCCTGCTCGTAGAATTCGAGGCCGTCTTCCATCCGGTAGAAATGCCGGGGCACGCCTACCCGGCGCAGGATGCGGGGCGGGAAGTTGCCCTGGTACGCCAGGTTGTGGATCCCGAAGACGGTCGGCACGCCCAGGCGGTCTACGCGGGCGAAGACGGGCACCAGGCCGGTCGGCCAGTCGTTGGCGTGGATGACCTCGGCGCCCCAGCGCCTCGCGTAATCAATCACCGCCCGCGAGAACAGCGCGAAGCGGACGCCGTGGGCGATCGGGTCGTAGGGAGTGGGTGCGTAGGGCTCCGCCGTATCGAAGAACGCAGGCTCATCCACCAGCACGGCCGGCGCGCCGCGCTCAGGTCGATGCACCTGGTAGCGGACGACGACGTTCCCCTCCGGCCACGGGATCCACGCCTGCGCTTCCTCTTCGAGATCGAGGCGTCGCTCGCGGACCCTGCGGTAGAGCGGGTGGATGATCCGGACGTCGTGCCCGCGCTCCCACAGCGCATCGGGGAGGGACCGGGCCACGTCGGCGAGCCCGCCCGTCTTGAAGTACGGCGTGGCCTCGGAGGAAGCGAACAGGATCCTCACGACTCGAACGCCTCGAACAGGGCCCAGGCCAGGAAGCCGGCGGTCGGGGCGTGGTACGGCCGGTCATGGGAGCGTCCTGTCTTGGCGTCGTACGTCTCGGAGGCGACGTCGCCTTCGAGCTCGAGCCGGCGCAACACCTCGAGCGCCTGATCGCGCTGGGGGCCGAGCAGCATCGCGGCGAGGCCGGCGAGCAGCGGGTGGCGCGGCCGCTCCCGACCCGCGAGGCCCGGGTACGGTTCCCTTCCCAACCACAGCGGGTTGGCCGGCGAGAGGAGCCACTCGATCGTGTTGCTCCAGATCGGGTCGTCCACGTCGCAGAACCCCGTGTGCGGCAGCAGGAGCAGGCTGCCGGCGGGATCGTCGTAGACGGCCGCTTCGCCCTCGAGGTCGGTCGAGCAGGCGAGGACGCGGAGCCCGTTCACCTCTGCGGTGCATTTGCGCCAGATCGCCGCTGCGATCTCTTCCGCCGCGCCCGCGAGCCGCGGCCGGTCCTGCTCGTCGCGTGCGATCCAAAGCGTCTCGAGCGCGGCGCTCGCCGCCCAGAGCAGGACGTTGCTGTAGGTCACGTACCGATGCGCGGCGGGCTCGCCGGAGGGCAGCAACTCGGTCGAGCACAGGTAGACCTCCGGGTGCAGCCGGCCGAAGACGTTCGCGTCCAGCTCCCGGAGCACGTCCTGGACGATCGGCTCGTCGAGGATCGACTCGTCCTGCGCCGTTCGGACGTAGAGGTCGAGCGCGAGGATGTAGGCGCAGAGGTGGTCCAGCGCGAATCCGGGGGCCAGGATGCCGCCGTCTAGGTAGTGCAGCCGTTCACCGGGCCGGTGCGAGTACTGCTCGTAGGCGCGGAGCAGCACCTCCCGCGCGAGCCCTGTGTCGGCCAGGAGGAGGGCCGGGTAACTCCACAGCAGCGCCTCTCGCTCGTTGAAGACGGCGGCGGGCCGGCAGAGCGGCGAGCGCGAGGCGATCGGGTAGAGGCGATCGTCGTCGATCGCGCGGCCGACGCCGTAGAACAGGTTGAAGACCAGGTTCCGGTTGGCCAGCGCGCCGACGCTCGGGTCCGCCGTGCGCCGCGCCAGCCGGGCGAGGTCGAGTCTCGTCTCGCGGCGGAGCCGGTCTGCGCCGAGGCGGAGGAGGTGCGCAGCGGCCGCCAGCGCGCCCTCGCGCTCCGGACCGACGCCGAAGTAGAACGCCGCCGCCGCGCGTCCGCCCGCGGGCACCCGCACTGTCTGCGCGACCCGGAACCGGTGCGGGGCGCCGTTCGGCGCGGCGCGGCTTCCGCCCCGTGAGAGGTCCGCCCAGCCGCCGTCGGGTCCCTCGGGCCCGGCTTCGTACCGCGCATCGGCGGAGCCGGCGACGACGGCGAACGCGGCGCTCGCATCGCCTGCCGCAGCCTCGAGGGCGAGGCCGGGGAAGAGCCGGCTCAGCCCGACCCGGTTCTCGCCGGGGAGCGGTTGCGGATCCACGATGGTCCGGAGCGTCCAGCGCCAGAGCCCGCGGAGCGAAACCTCCACCGTCGCCTCCGCGCGCCCCCGGTTCTCGAACTCGAAGAGGTAACAGCCGCCGCGGATCGAGAGATCCGGATAACCCGGCGTGCAGAGCGTGCCGGTGACCCGGAGCTCGGGCGTGAGCGCGCCGCGGAAGACGGGGATCCAGCGGTCGAGGTTCTCACAGGTGAACGGCTCCGGCACCACCCGCCGGCCGTCCACGGCGAACTCCGGGGCCAGCAGCGCTTCTCCGCTGGGGTCCGGCTCCGGGTCCGCCGCCCACTCGACCAACCCCATGAGGCCCCGGTGCAGCACATTGGCCCGGTGAATGGCCCCCGTCTCCGGATGCACGCACGGGAACGCGAGGTAATGGTTGCCCGTGAGCACCCACGGCCCGGCCGCCTCCTGTCTCCCCGCGGCCGGCGTCTCCGTTCGCTTCATCACCGTCCCGCCACCTCCCGATGGATCCGGTACGGCGGCGAAGTATGGAGCCCCGGCGCGGCGGCCGTCAAACCCGCCGGTCGGTCGCCCGGCCGGGGTCGGCGGGCCGCTCGACCTTGACGCCCCGGCGCGCCGAAACGTATGTTGCCGTCCACCTTCCGACGATCCGTCCCGAACACTCGACCGGTTCGACGCACAGGGTGTGGATGCGTCCATCCGGCTCGCGGCGGACACGCCGGGAGGACCCGCCGGCTACGCCCGGCGCGTGCCGGTCGCCTCGGCCGGCGGACAGGACGAGGCACCTCCCCTGCTCGCCATTGCCGTTCGCGAGACGTCTGACGTACACCGTGAACTCGGAGCGTGTCCGCCACGCCGTGTCCTCACTGCATCCGCGATTCGGGAGACCGGACGCGCGGCGTGATCCGAGCAACCGTGAACCCGAGAGGTGTTCCATGGTAGCGAAAACCCTCAGGTCCCTGCTCGCCGCAGCTTCCTTCCTGCTCCTCGTCGCCGCGCCGGTCTCGGCACAGGACGGGGCGATCTCCGGCCGGTTGACGGATGCAGCGACGGGCGCGCCGCTGGCCGGGGCGCGGGTGGAGGCTCTCGCGGGCGCGCGAGCCGTGGCGAGCACGTTCTCGGCCGACGACGGGTCGTACCGCCTGGCCAACGTGCCGCCCGGGACCTACACGGTCGTCATCACGCTGCTCGGCTACGAGACCCAGCGCATCGAGGGGGTCCGGGTCGTTGCGGGTGAGACCACCCTGGTCGGCGCGCAGCTCGTCGCCTCCGCGTTCCAGCTCAACCCGGTGGTGATCTCCGCCTCGAAGCGGCAGGAGAAGGTGCTGGACGCCCCGGCATCGGTGTCCGTGGTGGATTCCCGCGCCGTCGCGGAACGGCCCGTGACCACGCCGGTGGACCATCTCCGTTCCACGCCGGGCGTGGACATCGTCACGCAAGGCGTCCAGTCCACGAACGTCGTCCTGCGCGGCTTCAACAACGTGTTCTCGGGTTCACTGCATGCGCTCACGGACAACCGCATCGCCGGCATCCCCTCGCTGCGGGTGAACCTGCTCCACTTCGTCCCCGCGACGAACGAGGACATCGAGCGGATGGAGGTCGTGCTCGGCCCCGGCGCCGCGCTGTACGGGCCGAACACGGCGGACGGCGTGCTGCACATCATCACCAAGTCGCCGCTCGACGCGCAGGGCACCAGCATCTCGCTGGGCGGCGGGACGCAGAGCGTGCTCACCGGCTCGTTCCGCACATCCCATCTCCTGAGCGAGAACTTCGGCATCAAGCTCTCTGGCGAGTACCTCCAGGCCGAGGAGTGGGCGTACACGGACCCGGTCGAGGCCGCCGAGCGGCAGGCCGTCGAGGCCGACCCCGCGCGCTACATGCAGAACCTCATCATCGCGACGGGCATCACACCGCCCGAGGCCGACCGGCGCATGGCGCTGATCGGCCAGCGCGACCGGGACATCGTGCGCTGGCCGATCAGCGCCATGCGC
>QGVH01000053.1 GCA_003242735.1 bacterium
TCGGCCCGACGGGCGTGGGGAAGACGGAGACGGCGCGTGCGCTGGCGGAGTTCCTCTTCGATGACGAGGACGCGCTGGTCCGGCTCGACATGTCGGAGTACATGGAGAAGCACGCGGTGGCGCGGCTGATCGGCGCGCCTCCGGGCTACGTGGGCTACGAGGAGGGCGGACAGCTCACGGAGCGGATCCGGCGCCGGCCGTACGCGGTGGTGCTCTTCGACGAGATCGAGAAGGCGCACCCGGACGTGTTCAACATTCTGCTCCAGATCCTGGACGACGGGCGCCTCACGGACTCGCAGGGACGGACGGTCGACTTCCGCAACACGGTCATCATCATGACGTCCAACCTCGGGAGTCAGGAGATTCTCGAGCGGTCCGCCGGCGTGGACTGGGCGGTCGTCGAGCAGCAGGTGCTGGCGATCCTGCGGCGCAACTTCCGCCCCGAGTTTCTGAACCGTGTCGACGACATCGTCGTGTTCCGGCCGCTCGGCCGGGCGGAGCTGGAGCGGATCGTGGATCTCCAGCTCGCGCGCGTGCAGCGTCTCCTCGCGGGGCGGAAGATCACGCTGGAGGTCACGCCGGCCGCCCGCGCGCTGATCGCGGACGAGGGCTACGACCCGGCGTTCGGCGCGCGGCCGCTCAAGCGCGCGATCCAGCGGCTCGTGCAGAACCCGCTCGCACTCCAGATCCTGGAGGGCCGGTTCGGCGAGGGCGACGAAGTGATCGTGGATCGCGAAGAGGATGGAGCCACGCTCGTGTTCAGGCGCGCGGATGCGCCGGCCGGGCGGGAGGCGCACTCACCGGCCGTTGCTTGACAGCGCCACGCGGTTTGCCCAACGTTCACGCCGCTCCCCGGGCCCGAGGAGCGGCGTGCTTCGTCTGGAGTTCGATCCCATGAAAATGCTCGGTTGGTTGGCGCCGCTGCTGATCCTCGCCTCGTGCGCATCGCGCTCGGAGCCCATCCGGCGGGACGACTCGGCAATGGGCATGGCGCCTGCGCTCGCGGTCGAGCGCTTCCTCCAGGCGGTGAACCGTCAGGACCTGACGACGATGGGGCGGCTGTTCGGCACGGCGAACGGCCCGATCATCGATCGCGATCCGCGCGCTGAGGTGGAGAAGCGGATGTTCGGCATCGCCGCGATTCCGCAGCACCCCCACTACAGCCTCGAGGGCGAGCCGCTCGTGCCCGGCCTGCCCTACCGGCGGGCCGAGGCCCTCTACGCGGTGCGCTACGAGATGGCGACGACGCTCGACGACGTCCTGTCCCGCCGCACCCGGGCCCGGCTCCGCAACCGCGACGCGACCGCGGCGGCGGCCGACGAGGTCGCCGCGCTGGTCGGGCCCGAGCTCGGCTGGTCGGACGAGGATCGGGCCGCGCAGGTCGCCGCCTACCGGGCCTCGTCCGAGCGCGAGCGGCAGGTGCCCGACCTGCCCCGGCTCGGCGCCCTGGCCGGGGGCTGACCGGCACCCCGGCTCCGGGCGGCGGCCGCGGCCCCGCCCAGCCTGCCAGGATCGGGGCCATGAGCGGGCCCCCCGACCTCCCGCCCGCCGGCCCCGCCGCCCCCTTGGCGGCGGGGGGCCCCGCCCTCGCCGTCGGGGCCGACGGGGGGCCCGCCGCTGCGGCAACCCTGCCGCGGGCGCGGCGACGCACCCGACGTCGTCCGTGTCTCGTCGGGGGATCGGCGGCGGGGGGAACGGAAAGAAAGAACCGGATCCGCCGGGCGCACACCGATCCCTTGCGCCGCAGATCCGGTTTCGTTAACTTCGCGGTGCCACCCAACGAAGCGGAAACCGCGTGCGGCGCGGGTCGTCGGGACCCCGGGAGCGGCCAACTCCCGGGGTCCCTGCGTTTTCCTCCTCCGGCCGGCGGGCCGGCCAGCGCCGCGTTTCCGTGGTCGGGAAACGAGTCGCCCCCGCATCGAGGGTAGATGAGACCCTTGACACGGGGGCGGCTCGCGTTTAGACTGCTCTCCAGCCACGGAGGTTGAGCGGGCCGCCACCCCGCATCGACCGCGAGAGCTCCCGGTTGCCAGCCGGGGGCTCTCGTTTTTTTGCCCTCTGTCGCTCGCCTGGCGGGCCGGCTGGCGCCGGTGCCAGGCGCGGGGCCCCCCGGGACGTGGGGGGCCGGGTGCGGGTGCGCCGGGTCGGCGCCCGGCCTCAGGCCGCGTCAGCAACGAAAAGTCGCCACCCGATCAAGGAACGGTGCTGAACCTTGACAGGGAGGCGACATCAGCGGGATGCTGCTGCGCACGGGACCGAGAGACAACGGGGTCGCCGCCCCGACGAATCGCGTCCGCACTGCGGTTGCCAGCCGCGGCGCGAACGCGCTCGCGAGGACCACCGGGTCGCTCGCGGGGCGAGCCCGCCGGTTGCCAGCCGGCCGGGCACGCCATTGAGGGTAGCATAACGCGGGCGGGCGCGGGGGTCAAGGATGGCGTGGCCGCCCCCGGGCGCCGCTTGACACCGCCGGCCCGTGGCGACTAGCGTGCGCGGTGAGGTGTCGCGGTGATCCAGGGCGCTGTGGAACGTTGGCGCCGGCCGAGCCGACGTCGGCGGACCGAAGGCGGTCGCGGCCGGTGCGGGGTACGGAGATCGTGGTGTCCAGCTCGCGAGGACAGGGGCGCGATGGTGCGGCAGCGAGCCCGGGGCCGGCGGCGCCGGGCGCGGCGAGCGGCCCGGCCGGCGAGCGGGGCGCCGCGATCGGACCCGCCGCCGTGTCTCGGATGCGCTCCCGTTCGTTCGGCTTCGTCGAGCGAGAGGGCCAGCGCTACACGGTGTTCCTGGTCACGTACGAAGCCGGCCCGCGGTACTGGCGCGGCTACTTCTCGTTCCGCCCCGCGGACGACCCGGCCGGCCCGGAGATCCGCACCGCCGATCTGTTCATCGAGTCGAGCGAGCAGGACATCGAGGAGCGTGCGCGCGGGCTCGGCCGGCCGCTGATCGTGGCGCTGCTGGAGTCGGCGCTCCACGTCCACGAGCGGCGCGCGTTCCGGCGGGCGGGGGCGTCCGAGTCCCTCCGCGAACTCATCGCGAAGCGCGCGGCCGAGGTCGCGGCACGGCTGCCGGAAGACGCCGAACCGCCCGTCTCCCCCGACCGGCTGCGCTCGCTCTACGAATCCTACCGGTTGGATCAGGTCGCCCATCTCATTACGCTGCTCTCGCCGGATGACTTCCGCGCGCTGGTCCATCGGCTGCTGGAGGGTCGGGAGATCGATTTCCACGCGGGCGACCGGCTGCAGCTCGCCATGGTGGTGGTGCAGGAGATCGAGCGGCGGCTGCCGTTGCCGCCGTTCGAGGTCTGGGTGGCGGACTACCTCGCGCACCGGGAGACGTACCGGCGGTACGCGCACGCGCTGCACCGGGAGGGTGTCCTGCCGTAACGGCTCGCCAGCGCTCTCACGAGCGCCCTCACCGGAGTTGATCATCGCCGTCGTCGCGTTGCGGGAGGGGATGCACGACCTCGTGAAGGCGTCCATCACCGGCTCGATCATCGGCAACACATCCTGCTGGGGTTCGGGCTGGGCGCCCTTTACGGCGGTCTCGAACACCAGACGCAGCGGTTCGACACGACGGCGGCCCGTTTGAGCGGGATGCTCCTGGTGCTGAGCGCGATCGGGCGGGTGATCCCCGCCATCTTCCATTTCCTGGTGCGTGGCGACCCCGCGGCGCACGAGCGCGGGCTGAGCCTCGAGATCGCCATCGTGCTCATGGCGCCGTAGGTGCCGAGCCTCGTCTTCACGCTGCGAACGCATAGGAAACTCTACGTGGGGACGGCGGGCGCGGAGGCGCAGGAGGAGGCGGGCGAGCACGCGGGCCCGGCGGGCCGGGACCTGCTCCTGCTCTCGGCTGCGACGGCGGGCGTGGCGGTGATGAGCGATCTGCTGGTGGGCGCCGCGGAGGACGCCGCGCACGCGTTCGCCATGAGCGAAGTCTTCGTGGGGGTGATCCTGGTGGCGTCGATCGGCAACGCGGCGGAGCGCTCGACGGCGGTGCTCATGGCGGGCAAGAACAAGGTGGAGGCGGCGATCACCATCGCGATGGGATCGTCCATCCAGGTCGCGCTGTTCGTGGCGCCGCTGCTGGTCTTCCTGAGCTACCTCATCGGGCCGCAGCCGATGGACCCGATCTTCACCACGCTGGAGGTGGTGGCGGTGGCGATTGCCGTGCTGATCGTGGCGCCGATCGCGGGGGACGGCGAGTCGCACTGGATGGAAGGCGTGGAGCTCCTAGCGATGTACGTCCTCCTCGGCATCGCCTTCGACTTCGTGCAGGTGTGACGCGCACGGTCGGCCGCCGTCGCCCCGCGGCGCCGCGCGCGATCAGATGCCGAGCCGTGCCGGCACGGGCTTCTCGCCGGTGTAGTCGTAGAAGCCGCGTCCGCTCTTCCTCCCGAAGTAGCCCAGTTGCACCATCCGCTTGAGCAGCGGCGGCGGCGCGAAGCGGGGCTCGCGGTACTCCTCGAACATGATCTCGGCGACGCGGTAGAGCGTGTCGATGCCGACGA
>QGVH01000054.1 GCA_003242735.1 bacterium
TACCAGGTCACGGACCTGCGCCTCGGGATGGAGCGTCTGAGGCTCGGCGGCGTGTCGCTTTCGCCGTTCGCGGTCGTCAGCAACGTCTTCGATGAGGAGTACAACGCGTCGGTGACGGTGAACGCGTTCGGCAACCGGTACTTCGAGCCGGCGCCGGGCCGCAGCTTCCACCTGGGCGCGCGGGTGACGTTGGGGAGGTCCTGAAGCCGACGGCGCACGGCGTCGCCGTTCCAGGAGAAGCAGCTCGCGAGCCAGGTCCCGACCGGGGCTTGGCTCGATTCGTTTTCCTTCGCGGCGGGCGCATCGGGCGTCCCCGCCGGAGCGGCGCGTGTCGATCCGGCGCGGCCCCGTTCGTCGCAGGGATGGAGGCATGCGGGTTCGGGCCGCGTGGACGCGTCCGGAGCCGCGCGCCAGGAGGGCGCCCCCGCGGACGGGTCGCGCGGCGGCGCGGGTCCCGAACCACGCGAGGAGAGGTGACATGGCGGCGACGGTGAGAACGAAGGTCTTCCCGCACCTCTGGTACGCCGAGGGCGCGGAGGGGGCGGCCCGGTTCTATGCGTCCATCTTCCCGGATTCACGGGTGGACCGCGTCACGACGCTGTTGAGCGAGACGCCGGGAGGGCCTCCGGGCCCCGTGAAGATCGTGGACTTCACGCTGTTCGGGCAGCGGTTCCAGGCGATCAGCGCCGGGCCCCACCACGAGTTCAACGACGCCATCTCCATCGTCGTGGAGTGCGACGACCAGGAGGAGCTGGACCGGTACTGGAACGCGCTGCTCGAAGGCGGCGGCACGCCGCAGGCGTGCGGCTGGCTCACCGACCGGTTCGGCGTACGCTGGCAGATCGTGCCGGCCGCGCTGGAAGGGCTCCTGTACGAGGCAGACCCGGTGCGCGCGAAGCGCGTGGGCGATGCGCTGCTGGAGATGGTGAAGATCGACATCGCGGAGCTGGAGAGGGCGTATCGGGGGTGAGGGCCGGGCGCGCTCACGCGTCCCGGTACAGATCATCCAGCGTCCACAGATAGACCTCGTCGCGGCTGGACTCCGCCGCCCGACGGAACCGGTCGGTGAATCCGTTGGAGGCCACGTACAGCAACGGAGACGCGGGATCCAGCGCATCGTGCGCCCAGGCCACGCCGGACCTGGCGAGGCGGTCCAGCATGGAGAGGTGCTCGGTGTGTACGTGGACATCGAGCGGGTTCCGGTTCCATTTGATGGCGCCGGTGAGCACGCGTCCGTCGATCAGCCGAGATGCGATGTCCATCTCGAGGGGCCTGCGATCCCTGTCGAGCCCCTCCCAACGCCCCCACTCGGAGATCAGCGGAAGCCCGAGCGGCGCCTGGAGCCTGTAGTAGGCCTCCTCCACGATCGCTTCGAAGATGCGGCCCATGTACGTGTCGAATCTGGGAGCGACGTGCTCCTGCCATATCGCGGCGGGGTCCTGGGTCGCCAGCGCACTCTCCAGCGGCGCCACGATGTCGAAATAGAAGCGCATGGCGGGATCAGAAATCCGGTAGCGGTACGGGGATGTCCGCTTCGCACCGAGGTTGCGTTCCGCCCGGACGTAGTCGAGGCCGATCAGGCGCTCGATCATGTCTCGTAGCGGAGTGCCTTTCGCCAGTCCTGCTGCCTGGGCGATCTCGTTCAGCCCGGTGCGACCGCTTCCGATCGCCCGGAGGATCGCCATGTACTTCGGGATCTCCCTGAGCCCCTGCTCCTGGAGGAGCGCGGTCCGGACCAGTTCGCGGACTTCGCCCGTGGGGTGCAGCATCAGGGCGATGATGTTGTCCGACAGCGGGCGCGAAGGATCGATGGCGGCCAGGTAACGGGGCGCGCCTCCGAACACGCCGTATGCACACGCGCGGTCGTACGCGCTCGGGAATCCCGCGAGCTCACCTGCGTACCAGTAGTTGAACGGACGCAAGCGATGCTGCCAGGCGAAGCGGCCGTAAAGCGGTGAGCCGCCCTCGTTCAGGCTCTCCAGCGTCCTGACGGCCGAGCCGGAGATCACGAAGACCAGCGGCCGGACGGGGCGTTGCATCTCCCAAGCGGCATTCAGCTCGGATGCCACAGCGCGGAGATCGCTGGGGCTCTCGCCCAGGTACTGGAATTCGTCGAGGGTGATGGCCAGGGGTTCCGGCGAGCGATGGTCGAGGAGGAGCCGGAAGACGCTCCGCCACGTGGGATAGTCCTCCACGTGGATCTCCTCGCCTGACCACTGGGCGAACGCGGTGAGCAGCGCAATGCGGTTCTGGGCAGGCGTGGTCTCGGAAGCCGTGAAATAGAACGCACGCACGTCTTGCCACACCCGCGCCAGCAGGTAGGTCTTGCCGACCTGTCGGCGGCCATACACGAGCACCAGTTGAGGGCTTCCCCGTTGGAGCAGGGACTGGAGGCGCTGTATTTCGTCTGTGCGATCGACCAGGAGGTCAGAGTCTCGTCGGACCATGCTCGGACTCCAGGACCGTGGGCCTCACGAGCTCGCGCAGCAGGGGCCCGGGGGCGGGCCGGCCGCACAAGATATACTATCGTCTAAGTATACTACCATACAAGTATACTGATATGCTAGTATAGTTGTGGCGCCACGGGGTAACGCTCGTATCGGCCTGGCAACGGGAACCCTACGGGCGGAGGCCGGCTGGTCTGCTCCGGGGCATGGCTCTCTGCATTCCGCGCAACCGTGACGGCTTCTACTGACGTTACCTGGGTTGCTTGACTGATCAACGTTCGTTGATGTATTGTTCGGCCATGTACGGAGCGGATCTGGACCTTGCCCAGCTCGCGCGTCGGTTTCACGCACTCTCTGACGAGACGCGCCTCCGCATCGTGGACCTGCTCGTCTCGGGCGAGAAGTGCGTCTGCGACCTCCAGGACGCGATCGGAGCGGCCCAGTCCCGCCTCTCCTTCCACCTGAGGGTGCTCCGGGAGGCAGGGCTGGTGCGCGACCGGAGGCAAGGGCGCTGGAACTTCTACTCGTTGCGGCCGGAGGTGCTCGAGCAGATGGCCGCGTACCTCCGGGAGCGCAGGCCGGATGAGGCCGCATGGGGTGCGTGCGGCTGTACAGAGACCCACGAGGGGCGGTGCTGCGACTGACTCTTGGACGCATCAACAAGTGTTGCTGCGGAGAGAGCAAGATGAGCGGTGACGTGCGGGAGATCGTCAAGGAGCGCTACGGCCGGGCCGCGCTCCGGGTGATCGAGGGGCAGGAAAAGGCCTCGTGCTGCAGGACAGGTCGAGGCTGCGGCTCGTCCGATCCGATCACGCGCGACCTCTATGACGCCGCCACCACGGCGGTGCTTCCGGAGGCGGCGATGCTCGCGTCGCTCGGGTGCGGCAACCCCACGGCGCTGGCGGAACTGAAGGAGGGCGAGGTCGTGCTCGATCTGGGCTCGGGGGGCGGGATCGACGTCTTGCTCTCGGCCAAGCGGGTGGGGCCGAGCGGGAAGGTCTACGGGCTCGACATGAGCGATGAGATGCTCGCCCTCGCCCGTCGGAACGCGGCCGAGGCCGGAGCCACGAACGTCGAGTTCCTGAAGGGCTACATCGAGGAGATCCCGCTTCCCGACAACAGCGTCGATGTGATCATCTCGAACTGCGTGATCAACCTTTCGGCCGACAAGCGGGCGGTGCTGGAGGAGGCGTTCCGGGTGCTCAAGCCAGGCGGGCGCTTCGCGGTCTCGGACATCGTGATTCGCGGCGAGGTCCCGCCGGAGGTCCGTCGGTCGTTGGAGCTCTGGGTCGGGTGCGTGGCAGGGGCGCTCGAGGCGAGCGAGTTCGCGCGTCTGCTGGTGGAGGTCGGATTCGAGAACCCGTCCATCGAGCCGACGCGGATCTACCGGGTGGAGGACGCGAGGTCGTTCCCGGAGGAGGCCGGCCTGGACGTGGACGTCTTCGCCGTGGTCGTAGATGGTCGGATCATCGCCGCGTTCGTCCGCGCGACCAAGCCCGAGACCGTGCGCGGGACCGGCGGCGCGACGGCGGCGTGCTGCGCGCCCGGGTGCTGCGCCTGAGCGGCACGGCGAACGAACCGCCGGAGAAGGCGATCTCTGCCGCAGCCGGCTCAGGGGCGGACGAGCGGACGAGCCGGGAAGCGTTCCGGGGCGCCCGCGGCGGACCAGGAGGGGGCGGGCCGGCGCAGCCGTGGGCGTGCGGGCGGGAGGAACCCTTCCCCCGTCGTTGCAGGTTTCGCCCCAGGAACCTGCGACCAAGATGCAACTGCCGCCGGAACCCGTTGCGGTGCAACGGCTTCCGGCGGCCCGTCCACTCCCGCGGCA
>QGVH01000055.1 GCA_003242735.1 bacterium
GGCGTTACAGTTGGTATAGGAGCCGGTGTATGGCCCCCACGCCGCCGCGGCGGCGGCGAGCGCGGCGAAGGCGCCGAGGAGCAGGGCTTGGAAGCGCCGCGGCGCCCACGATGCCTCGAGCGTCCGCTCCATCGTCGTCACGCCGTAGAGCGCGAGTTCGGGCTCGACGTCTCGCACCACGGCGCGGATCGCGGCCGTGAGCGCGGCGGCGTCCATTCGAGAGCGGACGGCGATGACGCCGTACGCCGCGATGCCCCCTTGCTGCTCCGCGGGGAAGTAGACCATCGGCCAGGTTTCGACGATGGACGGCCGCTGCCTCACCTCGGCCGCCACGCCGACCACGGTGTACGCATTGCCGGCAAAGACGAGCGTTTGACCGACGGCCGGCCCGTCCGGGAACGCGAGGCGGGCCATCGACTCGCTCACGACCGCGACCGACGGGGCGCCGGGCCGGTCCTGCTCGCCGAACTCGCGGCCGGCGCGAAGCGCGATGCCGAACGTCCTGAAGTAGTCGGTGCCCACGTGCACGTAGGCGACGGTCGGCGCAGATTCCGGATCGCCGCCGGGCGGGATGAATTGCTGCGTCGCATGGAAGCCCCCGAGCGGCCCGGCTCGCGTGATCGTGGCGGCCTCGACGCCCGGGATGGCGCGCAGTCGCTCGAGCACGGCCTGGCGGAAGGCCCGCTGCGACGCCTCGTCGGGGTAGGTGGCGAACGGCAGCCAGTACCGGGCCGTGACCACGCCCTCCGGGTCGAATCCCGGATCGGCCGCGCGGAACGCGTGGAAACTGCGAAGGAAGAGCCCCGCGCCGAGGAGGAGCAACACGGCGAGGGCGAGCTCGGCGGCGACGAGGGCCTGCCTCGAGCGCCCGCGCCATCCCGCTGTCGTCGGGGTGGCTTCCTTCAGCGCGTACTGTACCGGTGTACGCGACGCGGTGAACGCGGGCGCGAGCCCGAAGACAAGCCCCGTGGCGATCGAAACCACGAAGGTGAAGCCGAGCACCGCGGCATCGAGGCGGATCTCCGGGATGCGGGCGAGGGCGGCCGGCGCGAGGCGCTCGAGAACGTCGAGTCCCCAGGCCGGGATCAGCAGCCCGGCCGCGCCGCCCAGGAGCGCGAGGAGGGTGCATTCGACCAGGAGCTGGCGCGCCAGCCGGGCGCGGGTGGCGCCGAGCGCCGAGCGGACCGCGAGCTCCCGGCGGCGCGTGGTCGCACGGGCGAGAAGCAGGTTGGCCACGTTGGCGCACGCGATCAGCAGTACGCACCCCACGGCGCCGAGGAGGACCAGGAGCCCCGGGCGCAGGTCGCCGTGCAGCCGCTCGTGCAGCGTGACCACGGCGACGCCGAGCTCCCGGAACCGCTCGGGCAGATCCTCGGCCCGGCGCCGGATCGCCTCCAGCTCCGCGCGCGCTTCCTCGAGCGGCACCCCGGGCCGAAGCCGCCCGATCGCGTAGGAGAAATCGGCGCTCCCGTCCGCCACGGTTGACTGGAGCCGCATCGGCCGCCAGTACTCGGCGCTGTCCGGGAACGCGAAGCCGGCGGGCATGACGCCGATCACGGTGTGGTCGACCCCGTCGAGCCGGACGGTGCGGCCGATCACGTCGGCCGCGCCGCCGAACGCGCGGCGCCAGAGCCCTTGCCCGAGGATGACGACGGGCGCACCCTCGTATCGCAGCTCTTCCTCTGAGAAGGCCCGCCCCAGCGCCGGCGTCACCCCCATCACGCGGAAGAACCCCTCCGTGACCGAGGCGCCCCGCACGTGCTCCGGCCCGGCGCCGCCCGTCAGGTTCGCCTCTCCGCTCCAGTAGGCGGCGATCACCTCGAAGCTCCGCGCCTCATCGGCCCACCGCGCGATGCTCGGCTCGTCGGCCAGTTTGGTGTCGCCGAAGACGGTGAGCGTCGAGATCGAGACGATGCGGTCCGGGTCGGGGTAGGGGAGCGGCCGCAGCAGCGCCGCGTGGACCACGGCGAAGATCGTGCTGTTCGCGCCGATCCCGAGCGCGAGCGTGAGCACGACGACGATGGTGTAGCCCGGCGCGCGCCGCAGCGTGCGCAGCGCGTAGCGGAAGTCCTGGAGCAGAGAGTCCATTGATGCCATTGGGTTGGGATAATCGCTTGTGGGTGTCTCGCCGTTAACGCCGCCGCCGCAGGCGGCCGTTCCCACGGCGCTGCGGCGATTCGCGGCCGCGCCCGCGCAACGCGCCCCTACGCCCCCGCCGTCACCTTCGTCTTCTCCACCACCTCCTCCCCCTCGATCCACCCGTCCTTCAGGTGGATGATCCGGTCGCCGTACGACGCGTTCTCCTCCGAGTGCGTGACCTGCACGATCGTCGTCCCCTCCTGGTTCAGCCGCTTGAAGAGCTGCATGATCTCGCGCGCCTGCTGCGAGTGCAGGTTCCCCGTCGGTTCGTCCGCCAGGATCAGCTTCGGCCCGGCGATGACCGCGCGCGCCACGCCCACGAGCTGCTGCTGCCCGCCCGAGAGCTGCGTCGGGTACAGATCCTTCTTCCCCACGATCTGGAACCGGTCCAGGATGTCCGCGACCCGCGCCTCCCGTTCCTTCCGCGGCACGTTCCGGTACGAGAGTGGGATCTCCAGGTTCTCCGCCACCGTCAGCGTGTCCAGCAGGTGGTACTGCTGGAACACGAACCCGATGTTCTGACGGTTCAACTCCATGCGCTGCTTGGGCTTGAGCGCGTGGACCGGGTGGCCGAGGAAGTAGTACTCCCCCGTCCACTCATGGTCGAGCATCCCCAGGATCCCGAGGAGCGTGGACTTCCCCGCGCCCGACGGGCCCATGATCGTGACGAACTCGCCCTCGCGGATATCCAGCGTGATGCGACGCAGCACGAACGTCCGCGCCGCGCCCGTGCCGACCACCTTCTCGATGTTGCGGAGACTGATCATTCCTGTGCCGTCTTGTTGATGTGGAATTCGCCGCCCCGCCCCCCGCCTCCGCTCCAGGGCTCAGGGCTCAGGGGTTAGGTATCAGGTAGCCTCCCACCCCTGCCCCCTGAGCCCTAGGCCCTAAGCCCTACGCCCTACGCCCTACGCCCTACTCCCCCCTCAACGCCACCATCGGATCCACCCGCACCGCCCGCCTTGCCGGGACCCAGCTCGCCAGGACCGCCACCCCGAGCAGCATGCCCGCGACGCCCGCGAATGTGGCCGGGTCCGTCGTCCCGATGCCGTAGACCATCCCGGAGAGGAAGCGCGTCAGCGCGAGCGCCGCCACGATACCGCACGCGACGCCGACCGTCGCCAGCACCGCACCCTGCCCGACGACGAGCCGCATCACGTCCGCCGGCCGCGCGCCTACCGCGATCCGGATCCCGACCTCGCGCGTCCGCTGCGCGACCAGGTAGGAGATCACGCCGTACAGCCCCGCCGCGGCCACGCAGAGCGCCACCAGGGCGAAGATCCCGAGAAGCAGCATGCTGAAGCGGCGCTCGGCCAGAGAGTCGGAGAAGAACTCCTCGATCGGCTCGAACCGCACGGGGATCGTCGGATCGAGCGCCTGCGCCGCCGCGCGCGCCGGCCCGATCGCGGCCCGGGCGTCCGGGCCGGAGATGACCACGCTCACCCGCCCCATGACCGGCCGCTGCGCCGCGTTCCCGTAGAACGTCGGCGACGGCTCGGCCTCGAGACTCGCGTGCCGCACGTCGCCCACGACGCCGATGACCGTCATCGCGCGCAGGTCGCCGTCCATGTTGCCGAATTGGATGATCCTCCCGATCGGGTCCGCGCCCGGCCAGCGCGTGCGCGCCAGTGACTCGCTGATCACGGCGACGTGCGGCGCGTCCGCGTGGTCGCGCTCGTCGAAGAGCCGCCCGGCGACGAGCGGGATCCCCATCGCCCGGAAGTAGTCGCCCGAGGCGTGGCGGAACTCGGCGTAACCCGTCCGCTCCTGGTTCTCCATGATCCGCCGCCAGTCCTCGAAGCTCTGCACCTCGTCCGGCCGGTCGAGGATCAGGAACATCCCGCTCGCGCCGCGGCCGGAGAGCGGCGGCGCATCGGTCACGCCCACGTGTTCGACGCCCGGCACCGCGCGGATCCGCGCCACGAGCTCGTCCAGGAACCGCCCGTTCCCGACCGCGATCCGCGGGTCCCGCGCCGCCGGCAGCATCACGTC
>QGVH01000056.1 GCA_003242735.1 bacterium
GGGCGAGGTCCTCATAGACGGCCTCGATATGGCGGACGTACTCTTCCTGGGTCTGCCTGGCCCGGCGCTCAGGCGTGAAGCTGGTCCACCGGTAGGCGTCGTACGCGACCTGGTACGGGATGTCGTCGGGCGAGACGCGAATCGGCAGATCGACCGCGGGCGTAGCCGGAGCTGCGGCTGGCGCTTCCTCCGGCTCGGTGCGCTGGCCGATCCGCGGCCTCTCGGTTTCCGTCGGTTCCGGCTGCCGGGCTTCGGGCGGTGCCGCGAACAGGTCACCCGTTTCACGATCGGCCGGCTGTACGCGTCCGGCAGGCCGCGCCTGAGCCGCGATCTCCTCCGTGCTGATCTTCTGCGAGCGTGCGAGAAGCTTCCGGGCCGCCTCGTAGCGTTCGACCTCGGCCTTGCTCGCTGCCCCTCGCCGGACCTTGCCCTCGAGGAGCGAGACAATCTGCCTGGCGCCCCGCTCGGCTTCGGACAGCCGCGGTGATTCGAGGCTCGGTCCTTCCGCAAAGAGTTCGCCCTGCACGAGTTCGGCCTGTGGCTCCTCTCCGAACAGGCCCGGCTGGAGCGTGCGCTCTCTGACGGCAAGATCGGCCGGCCGCTGCTGCAACGCCTGGAGTTCCGCGGCGATCGCGTCGCGCACCTGATCGTAGAGCTCGCGCTTCACGACGTCGGCCTTCTCGCCGGCGGCGAGCCGGGCCGCTGCCGCATTCAGCGCGTCGGAGATCGGCCCGGCCGTGGTCGAGAGCCGGTTGTAGATCTCCTCCGCCTGCGCCGCCTGCTGGGCGATCTGCTGCGCGCGTTCGACGTCGATCCGGCCGGCGCCCTCGCCTTCGATCCGCCGAGCCCGCCGGCTGCGCCCGACGTAGCCGAACAGGCGGCGGTCCTGCGCGAGTTGCTTCTTCACGTAGGCGGAGAGCTCGGCCTTTTCGAGCGCGAGGCTCTGGCGGAGCACCTGGGGGCCGAAGAGGTCGATCGTTTCGACCTCCGTCTCGCCGGCGCTCTTGACGAAGCGGACGAGTTCGGCCGCTTCCTCGTTCGTGATGTTCTTCCGCTGTTCGAGCAGCTTGGCGAGCGCGAGTTGCTGCTCTTCGGAGAGGCCGGATCCGCCGATGATGACGCCCCGCGGGATGCTCAGGCGCCGCGCCACCACGTCGTCGAAGAGCTTCTGCGGGAGATTCGCGAGCGCCATCCCGTCCCGGGCGATCGCGCCGCGGAGCGAGATTCCGCGCCGCTCCAGCTCCTCAGGCGTGATGCGCTGCTCCCGGAAAATCTTGGCCGCGTCGATCGCCGTGCCCCGCCCCTCGGCGATGTTCGTCATGGCGCCGATAAGGCGGGCCTCGCCCGCGTCCCGCGCGTCGATGAAGCGGACCAGGATCTCCTTCTCGCCGAGCCGGCGGGCGAGTTCGAGCCGGTGGTGTCCGTTGACGACGTAGACCTGGCCGTCCGCCGGATCCCGCCACACCTGGATGACGCCCGCGAGCACGGGGTCGAACTTCTTCACGCTCTTGAGTTCGGCCCCGGCACCCGTCTCGGGGTCCGTGTCCAGCTTGAACTGGAATCGCTTCGGGTCGACCCGGATCTCGGAGATGGGGAAGAGCCCGACGTCGCCGGGCCGACTCGGCCGCGCCTGCTCGGGAGGCACGGTCGCGACGCGCTCGGTGTCGATCGGCTCCGGCGCCGGGGGCGTCTCCGTCCCTGCCGTCGCCTCGTCGATGATTCGGCCGGTGTCCGTTTCTGCGTCCGTTTGTTCGTCTGTACGTACACCCGGGACAACAGAAGACCCGGCCGGTGCCGGCGCGGCCTCCTCCCGCGGCCGACTGACACCACGCTCGGCCTTCCGCGCGATCGCGGCCTGGTCGGCCAGGCGGTCCAGTTCCTCGGCGCTCATGCCGGGCCTCGCTTCGGCGAAGCCAATGGACGCCGAGACGGTCCGGTCGCCCGCGCGGGCCAGTCCGGCCTCCTCGAGCGCCCGGTTGACCGCCTCCTCGAGCCGGTCGCGGATCGCGGCCGGGTCGGCACCCTCCGCCACCCGCAGCGTAATCGCGAACTCGTCGCCACCCGGCCGCGCGACCGAAACGGCGTCGCCCTCCCGGAGCGCGCGGCGCAGCGCGTCCGCGACGACGCGGAGCGCCTCGTCGCCGGCCGCGTGGCCCATCGTGTCGTTGAGGGCCTTGAAGTTGTCCAGGTCGACGCGGAACCGAACCGTCCGCGTGCCAGGCGCACGCTCGCGGAGCGCCTCGGACGTCGCCCGCGCGTCGGCTCCGCGTTTCGCGAGCCCGGTGAGCGGATCCTCCGTCGCTTCCCTGCGGAGCTCCGGGCTGATCGCCTCGGCGATCCGGCGCCGGAGCCCGGTGAGCCGCCCCTCCCGCGGCGCAGCCGCATCCTCGGGCCGGATCGGTTCCACGACGTCCTCGGGCCGAAGCCCTTCCTCCTCGGCGACGCGGCGGGCGAGCCGCTCGAGGTTGCGCGCCTCCGCCCGGGTGATGCCTTGCAGTTCGTCGCCGTACTTCCGTTGCAGACGCTCGAGTTCGGCGAGGTAGGCATCGACGGCCGGCGTCCTCGGGCCAATGCCGCCTACGGCGGTCGAGGCGCCGCCCAGCAGCCCGCCGGTGAGCCCGCCCGCCCTGGCCGCGCGGAGTATCTGGTCGAGCGTCTCGCGGGAGAAGAATTCCTGCGGCGTGGTGGCGGCGACGGCCCCGCGTTCCAACGCGGTTTGCGCGGCCTCGGTCGCCGCCTCCGTCACACCTTCGCGCACGGCGCCGCGGGCGATCTGCCGAGCCAGGCTCCCGGCGGCCTCCTGGCCGACCTCGCCGAATAGACGACGGCCCACCCGGAGCGGAACGATCGCCTCGAGAGCGGCCGATAGCGGCGTGACGACCGCTGCGGCCCGGCTCGCCGTCCTGGGGTCGACGCCCTCGGCCTCGAGTTCTTCCCGCAGTCCGCCGTACGTGAGCCCGGCGGCGGGGGCCAGCGCGCCGATCGCGCCGCCGACCGGGCCGCCCACGGCCGTCCCGATCGCGCCACCGACGATCGTCGGCACGGTCGTCGCCACGCCGCTCCCGACGTCGAACGCCAACTCGTGCAGGAGGTCGAGGAAACGGTTGCCCGTCCGCTCGCGTGGCTGGAGCGTCGGGAGCGGCTCCCCGCCTTCCCGGAGCGCCCGGCCGACCCGCTCGAGCCCGAGCGATTCGAGCGTCGTCCCGATCCCCCGAAGCGTCGCCCGCCGGCCAGATTCGAGCCCAGCCGCGAACTCCTCGAGCACGTTCCGCTCCTCTGGCGGAACTTCCTCGATGGGCGTCGTCTCGACCCCCCGCCCGACACCAACCATGCCGGGCACCGGAGATCGACGGCCCATCTCGGCCAACTGGCGCTGGACGGCCCGGACGTCGAACGGCGGCTGCTCGGCTGCGCGCTGGCGCAGCGCCTCTCCCTTCGCGCGCTCTTGCGCGATGTAGTCACGTACCGCGCCGAGGGCGCGACCGAGGAGCGACTCGCCCCGCTCGCCCGCGGCCGGCTGCGTTCGCTCGGGCGCGGAGACGGCGGTGACGGAATCCGCGCCCGTGGCGTATCTGGACCAAATCGCAGGATCGTAGACCGTACGCCGGCGCTGGCGTTCGCGGTCGCCGGCGTACCGGCTCCACACGCTCGGATCGTATCCCTGGGGCATCGCTCAGCGGATCGGAAGCATGTAGCGACGGGCCTGTTCAATAACAGTGTCGGGCACGCCCTGGGCGCGCATGTCGCTTAGAATCTGCTCCTTCGTGGCGCCGGCCGCGAGGGCATCCAGGATTTGCTGCTGGAGCTCGGTCGTCGGAGCGCCTAGGAGCTGGGCCAGCGCGCGGCGCCGCTCGGTGAACGCAGGATCCTCCTCGGC